>JADHUM010000023.1 GCA_016784545.1 Candidatus Neomarinimicrobiota bacterium | reverse complement strand
CCTCAGTTCGGAAATTTGTCTTAAGCTTCCTTCAGATTCGCAGTCACCCACGACACCCTTGCTCTCGACTAGTGGTTGGAAACTACAATCCTCCACAGTGGACTTGCACCACCTAGTTATTAACCATGCACGGCACACGCAAAAAAAGAGGCCACCCCTCAGGATGGCCTCTTAAAAACAAACAGTGAATCATTTATCTCATAGAGATTCCAAAACCAGCAGTAACAACACTGTTGGTTGGTGTTTGGCTCACATGAACATTGAAGTAGGTCAATGGGATCAATTTCAGGTGTAAACCTGCACCAAATCTCATACCTGGATCGGGTTCCATGTCAAACTGAATACGATTGTCCTCAATACCAAATTCTGGATCCACATCATAACCAATACTCAACGAGCTCATCTCGTAAGCAGCATCAGCATAAATGCCAACACCAAAGATGAGGAGGTTTATTGATTTTCCTACCTGGAGACCGATAGAAGTATTTGAAGACTCTATCAGATCACCAATACTCATCTGTGAATAGAAAGCTCCAGCAGTAATGTCTACAGGGAAAAGTGGGATTGGAATAAACTGATCAACATTGACGCGGAGACCACCACCATACATGCTGAAAGTACCAATATCTTCAAGTTCCGCTTCTGGAAAGCCACGGACTGTCAATTCGATACCCATGGGGAGACCCAGGGCAATCTGCGGCATGACCAAGGGAAGGGCAGGCAAGCCAATTCCAGGAGGCAGTGGAAGATCTAGATTCATATTAGCTACTTCGGTATCCAGATTTGCATCAACAATTGCCTGGTTAACCAAACCAGGGATGAGTGCAGCATTTACACCCTGGTTTGTAAGCAGGGTTGTCATCTCTGTTCTCAGGTGATCTTCAAACAAACCTGCAAGGTGAACCGTGTTAGTTACCAGGAGGCCAGCACTATCAGCAGGACCAAAAAATGTTGGAGTCCGCGTATCAGTTCCATAGTAAATATCATCAAATGAAAGTAATAGTGGATTGACATCTTCACCGATAATACCATCCAGATCAAATTCCATGTTGGTCTGACTCAGAGCAAAGTTAAAAAACTCACTCTCCTCGGGAACAGCAGAAACCATTGCTTTTACACTAATATCAAAACCAAGCATTTTGTGAACCCTTGATCTGTGATACCATCCAGAGTTCATTGATGCACCAAATGCATCTCCCAGTGGCATCAAATACATCTCAGCATTATCACTAAGCATGGTGCCCAGATTCTCTTCCAACGACTGGCCAAAAGCACCGACAGCCAGTGAGAGAGCTAAAATCGAAACAAGTAACCTTTTAATCATAAATTCCTCCTTAAGAATATTATTGTGATTGAATATCGTTTAATATATGGATCAATATAACACAGTTCAAAGCTTGATTAACCCCCTGTGAGCCATGTCAATTCGTGAAAAAGTAAGCCCCCACTTAAAAATTGCTAGTATTAATTATTGTTAGGGGTCTCACCAACATTATTTGTATTTACTCAGTCAGGGTTGATGTTTCACATCCCATTGACGTCTCAATTCATAGAGCATGATTCCAAAAGCCACGGCTACATTCATGGAGCTTTTCATGCCGTTCTGAGGGAGTTCGACTGCAAAATCACATTCTTTTAAAATCTCGTCCTGAACACCCACCCCTTCATTCCCCACCACGAAAACCAGGGGGAATTTATACTCCACACTGGTGTAGGATTGGCTCCTTGTGGTGTGTTCAAGTGCGATTGCTGTATAGCCTCTCTGCTTCAAAGCGCGAATGGCATCAACGGGGTCAGGAATACTTCTCCAGGGAACTGAATACTCTGCTCCCAAAGCTGTCTTGGCGATTTCTTTTCGAGGAGGTGAGGCGGTATAGCCAGTGATAATAATCTCTTCCAGCCAGGCTCCATCGGCTGTCCGAAACATGGAACCCACATTGAACATACTACGGATATTGTCTAGGAGAGCCACCACTGGCATTCTGGGTCTGCGCTCTAATTCATCGTAATCAGGATTGTTATCCCTGAACACATTATGGGGGATTGTTCGAAGGGGTTCCTCGTAAATATTGATATCACCTTTAGCTTTTGTCATTTTATCCTTGAGGATTTTCTTCTGCAGCTCCTCGCAAAGCACACAGAGACACAGACTATCTGATAACTCTTCAAGTCTTTTACTCTAAAAAACTTTGCGTTCTTCGCGTTCTCTGCGGTTCAGCATTTATTCTCATGAAAACAGCTTCTCGCAAAGCGCGCAGAAACGCAGCCCTAGCTGATAACTCTTCCAGTCTTTTACTCTAAAAACTTTGCGTTCTTCGCGTTCTCTGCGGTTCAGCGTTTTTTGTCATGAAATCTGGTATTCCTTGATCAAGACTTTACGCAATGAATATCCAGCATAACCAGCCACCAGGGCAACCAGAAAGCCCACCAAACCCGTGGCCAGGGCCAGCACAAAACCTGATCCCACCCCCATGACTTCAGCAATTCGGGTGACAATGATTTCCCCACCACTCTTCCATTGGTATACTGCCATTCCAAACCAGAGCAGGAAAACGCCCAGTCCAGTACCCACAGAGGCTTTTAATGCTGAATCTTTTTCAAAGAACCCCAAAACCAGGGGCACCACAATAATCCACCACCAGGAATAGAAGATGAGTTGTAGGAGAAATACAATTACGAGAGGGACAAAAATATTGATCATTGATAATTCCTTAAGCGAGTCAATGAGAGTTTTGAATTAGAGTCTATAACAGGGGAGTCCAGAAAATGAATATCATAATATTTACCTGCAACCCAGTCATTCACTGCATTGTCATAATAAGGGGATCCAGGGTTCCCTGACTGGCCTCCAGGGAATATTCCTTTGGCTGTGGGGTGATCACCTATTTCCACCAACATGCGCCAGGAAGGACCGTGGTCTTTCTTGGTGGCATTCACAATTCCAACGCCACCGCCTGTGTAAAGCCCGGTTCGTCCCAGACCTTTGACAGAGAGGAGGTGATTGATATCCGTTCCTCTGGCTCTACCCAGTTCCCAGGCTTCGCCATAAGGTCCCAACGCCTCTGTCAGTTCCACTATGGTTTGTTTAAAGGCGTGATTGATGATCTCGGCTCGACTCTCCTTCTCAGGCGTATTGATGTCATCATAGTAAACCAATCTTGCCCTGTTTAAAAGGAGTCTGGCCGTCACCGACCGGGTGGGGATTTTTCTAATCTCACCCAAAATATTCAATTCATCGTTCCAGATAGCTTTTTCTAAACGCAACCACCATTGCTTGTAAACCCAGGCTGATTTTTCATGAGGGGCTGAGACATAATTCCAACTTTGAAGATCTTTTAAGATGATCTTCATATCACCAGAAAGATTTTTCTGGTCAATCTGTTTGAGTAGAAATGGCAACATAAGCTCAGCCTGCTTATTAAAATTGTCCATATGCAGATCCTGCATGTCTCCGAATTTGATTTTGCTCAATGCCTTAAGGCGATCATTGATGCGAGAACCCCGCTCGTAATCATCGTAATCCCAACCCAGGTAGTAAGGATACTTTTTGCCAACTGGATTCTGGTTGGCGGAACTGACATAGCCACTCCAGGGGTTTGAAATAGCAGGGAGTTGCTCGTAGGGAATCCAATCCTGCCACTCACCAATGGTATCCCGTCCGGCCCTGACAAACTTGCCTTGATCCTGACCACGCAATGGATATTTGCCATTGTGGCGGATGGAAATATCGCCACCCCTGGCTATCATGGCGAAATTTTGTCCTGGTGCTTCAAAATCTTCGATGGCTGTATAAAAAGTCTCTCTATCTGTGGCCAGATTCATGTTTCGAACGGCAAGCATTTCATTAGAGGGATCATGGGCAGACCAACGCATGGCCAGGCCAGTGGGATGCCCATTTTCCAGCACGCTTTCACCGAAATAAACCAGCGGTCCAAAGCGAGTAATGGCAAAACTATCCAGAACCGTATCCTCATCCCTGATAAAGATTTCTTCAATTCGCATATCTGATTTTATCCATTCACCCATGTAGAGATATTCAGAATACGTACTATCTTTAAATTCAATTTCAAACCAATCCAGAACGTCGCTTGCTGCATTGGTGACACCCCAGGCAACATCCCTGTTAAATCCGACGATAACAGCAGGAGCACCTGGCATGGAAACACCATAAACATTCATGTCAGGCGTGGTCAGTTGGATCTCGTACCATATGGATGGCAGCTTTAATCCAAGATGTGGGTCATTGGCTAACATGGGAAATCCTGAAGCAGTTTTATCACCTGAAACCGCCCAGTTATTGCTCCCATTGTCTTCGTCTGGCTCACCTTTTCGAAGATCCTTAACAAACTGCGGTACAAAGGCGGGTGGTAGGGAATCTGGCTCCATGGCTTCAAAGCGCCACGGTTTGCCTGCTGGAATCACTGGATCAGTGCGAGGGGTGTGCCGGGGATAATAGGTGTTCACAAATTCCTCACCCAATGTCGCCTGAATAATGCTCATGTCCATTTCTGAATTGCGTCCGGTTAAATCCCAGGCCATGAACTTCAAGAGCAGGGCTGTTTTCAGGGTTGACCACACCTCAGGCTCATAGTTTAGAAGCTTGTATTCCAGGGGCAGTGTTGCTGGAGAGAGAGACTCAATCCAGGCATTGACACCATTGGCATAGGCCTGCAGAATAAGATGTGTTTCAGCATCTTCATCCATGTGCTGTATGGTGTTTTCGGCAGCCATTAACAAACCACGACGACGCTGCATTCTATCGAATTCCAGCGCTTTGTCACCTATGATTTCTGAAACGCGTCCTGCTGCCACGTGGGTTTGGAATTCCATTTGCCACAGGCGATGCCGAGCTGTTAAAAAACCCTGTGCGAAATAAATATCATAAGTGTTTTCAGCGAAAATATGCGGGACTTGACGCTCATCCCAAACCACCTGTACTTCATCCCGCAACCCCTTTACATCAAGCACTTCATCTATCTGGTCCAGATTCTCACCATTCTGCCAGAATCCTGCGAAGGGATTTAAAAATTTTCCCAGAGGTGGTATACTGCCCTGACTATTGTTCAATAGGTTGAAGAGGATGAGCAGGAGTACAAAGGCCAGGATGGTTTTAGAAAGTCTCATAGCAAATACTCCAATTCTGGAAAACGTTGACTCACTTCTTTACCAAAGCTGGAATAATCCACATAATGGATAATATGAATGCCCTGGTCCTGTGCCGCTTGAACATTTTCCTCTAAATCATCAATAAACAAGATTTCTTCTGGTCGAAAACCGCTTTTTCGAATGGCTATTTCATAGATCAGTGGATCCGGCTTCATACTGCCTACCATAAAACTATAGGTCCCCCCATCCACCCATTTCATAAAGGGAAAGTCCTGCATGAGCAGGTCATAATGAAAATCATTGGTGTTACTCAGGAGCCAGACAGGGAAATCTTCAGTCGCTCGCTTGAGAAAAGCTACACTATCTTCACAGGGGAAGAGAACATCCAACCAGTAGCCCTTGAAAATCTCCATATTCATGGTCTTGCTGCTACCGTAATTAATGAGGAGTTGTTCATAAAACTGGTTTGAAGTCAAAAGCCCCTTTTCATACTCATTAAGTAGGTCCCTGGTCATCCCTCGGCGAATTTTTTCAGGGCTCACCTCTAATTTCTGGGACAGCTTTTCGATGGACTCACTGGAGTCAACCTTTACCAGTACGCCACCAATATCAAAGAAAATGGCTTTTATTTTTCCATGGGAATTCATTACGAAACCAAAAATCCTAGAGTGTTTCTCGGGAAGCCGTGCGCTGCCCTTTAAAAAGAAGTAGGACCAGCAAGCGGGGAATGAGTGAGAGATAAAGTAAAATGCCCACAATGAAGTTCAGGGGCTGCTGATACATGTGGGTAAAATGTTTTTCAAAATATCTGAAAAATGAAATATGGGAACTTATGGTCATCTTCATCTTGACCTGTTTGACGCTGGCTCCTCCCAAATGTTGAATGGTGTATTCCGGCAAATACCAGATGGTATAACCTTTATCCCTGATGCGCTTGCAAAGATCAACATCATTAAAGAACATGGGGAAGTTTTCATCAAAACCGTTCAGGGATCTTAAAAGATCACCACGTACCATCAAGGCGGCTCCAGCAGGTTGATCAACCTTTTGAGCCGATTTATGATCGAAATCGCCCATCTTCCAGCCATTGAATCGACGACTCTCAGGAAAAAGAGCAGCCAGACCAAAGACATTGTAAATCACATCCATATGGGTGGGAAAGCGTCGGCAGGTTTTCTGGAGGCGGCCATCGGGGAACTGTAATTGGGGCGCAACAGCACCCGTTTTTTCATCCTTCTCAAGCTCTCTGAGCAAATTCTTCAGGATGCCATTCTGGAGAATGGTATCGGGGTTCAGGATGAGGATATGTTGACCTCGAGCCATTTCAAGTGCCTGGTTATTGCCAACTGCGAACCCTCGGTTTGTGCGATTTAATTTTACCTTGAGTTTAGAATTTTGAGCCAAAAGTTCGTCTAGAATTGAAATTGTATTATCGGTAGATTGATTATCTACAACAATAACCTCTCCCTCAGTTGATGTCAGCTCTTGAAAAACACTCTCCAGACACACTCTGATTGTTGAACTGGAATGATAGGTCACGATGAGGATTGATAGTTGAATCGGGGGTTCCATATCCGCGAGAGCTTCCCCCGGTTGAGATTCAGGCATTATTTTTTGTAGCTAACCTATTTATTACCGTTTCCAGCCAGGAGTTCTCGAATTTCTTTTTCCTCCTGGTCGATACGTTCTGTATCACTGGATTTCTCACGGAGAAACGTCAGGACTTCCAGGGCATTCTCATACATCCCCTGATCTTTAAAAATCTCCATCAGGGTAAAGGTTGCCATGGAACGATTAATATTGTGCTTGATTGCCGGCTTTTTAGGGGGCGGGGGTGTTTCCCTGGGTGCCGCCGCTGCCTGTGGTGGTGGCTGTGGAGCCGGCGGGACCACTGGTTCAGGTGGTGGCTGTGGAGCTGGCTGAGCTACTGGCTCAGGGGCAGGCGCTGGTGCTGCCTGTTGTGGTGGAGCTTGTTCCTGAAGAGGCGCTTGTGTCTGGACAGGTTCCGCCTCTGGCATGGGCATTTCATCAAAGTCTGTCATGGAATCAGTCTGTTTAATCACCTCTTCCAATGTGGGAGTAGTTATGGGAATTTCGTATTCAGGGACAGGCGGATCAGACTTGGTGCCCAATTCAGGGTCAATAACATATTCACCCTCTGGTACTTGATCAGATACAGGTGCCTGAGTTGGGGCCTGTGGTGCAGTCTGTTGCGCTGGTGCCGGTGGCACATATTCCATCTCAGGTGGTACTGAATCAGGCAGAGCCAATGGATTTTCCTCATCCTCATCAAGAGGCATGGTCTCTATCAATGCTGAACGCTCCAGTCCCAGGGCTAGATCTTCCAGAAACTGGTATTCACCAGGTTGTACGACATAGTTACGGGAGTTTGGAAATTTTTTGTAAAATTGAATTGCATCGGGATGTCCGGGAAGCGCTTTATTGAGAAGATAAATTAAAAATGCCACCTGTTGGGGTTCCATGGTGTCCCCCAGATTTTTGATCACTTCAATGATGACGCCAGGGAAGGGTTCTTTGGTCAAGATACATTCAATCATCTGCTTCATGGAGTTTGTAACTTCACCTTTAGCCAGATAAATCTCACCCATGAGTTTATGTAAGACGCCCCGGCTTTCAGCATTCTGAAGCCCGAGCAGACAAATACTCAAGGCACGGTTGAGCTCTCCAGCCTCCATATTCTGTCTTGCATACCAGGCGAATAGTGTCGACTGGGGGTTCTTTAGCAAGTAGGCTTCCAGGCTTTCCTGCTTTTTTAATAACTCATCACGATTTCTTGTATCCACTTGAAACCCTTCTCCCTGATTTATAGCGGGATATTTCCGTGTTTTTTTTGTGGGTTTGAATCAACTTTATTTTCAAGCATTTCAAAAGCCCTGATCACCTTTAAGCGTGTCTGGTTTGGTTCAATCACTTCATCCACATACCCACGTTCAGCCGCAGAATAGGGATTGGCAAATCGCTCAGAAAATTCATTTGTGAGGCGCTCCAGAACTTCCTCTGGATTATCCGCTTTGGCAATTTCTTTTCTGAAGATGATTTCAGTCGCCCCCTTGGCACCCATGACAGCAATTTCAGCACAAGGCCAGGCAAAGTTGATATCACCTCGAATGTGTTTGGAATTCATCACATCATAGGCACCGCCATAGGCTTTGCGCGTAATCACAGTAACCCTGGGGACTGTCGCTTCTGCGAAAGCATAAAGGAGTTTTGCGCCGTGACGGATAATGCCACCCCACTCTTGATCAGTCCCAGGCAGAAAACCAGGGACATCCTCAAAAGTCAGTAGTGGAATATTGAAAGCATCGCAGAAGCGTACAAACCTGGCGCCTTTAACTGCAGAATCAATATCCAGAACTCCAGCGAGGTGGGCAGGTTGATTTGCAATCACCCCAACTGACTTCCCGTTCAGACGCACAAATCCAACCACCATATTCATGGCAAACTCATCATGAACTTCGAAGAATTCACCATTATCCACAACGCTATGTATGACATCTTTCATGTCATAAGGCTTGTTGGGGTTCTCTGGTACAATCGTATCCAGCATTTCATCTGATCTGTCAATGGGGTCATCACATCGAATGGCTGGAGGATCCTCAAGATTATTTTGAGGGATAAAGCTTAACAGTCTTTTGATGCCTTCGATGACTTCAATTTCATTGTTACAGGTAAAGTGACTGACACCCGATTTACTACCATGGGCTGTAGCACCACCCAGATCCTCTTTGGTGACTTCTTCATGGGTAACCGTCTTGACTACCTCAGGACCTGTGACAAACATGTAGCTTGTGCCCTTGGTCATGAAAATAAAATCTGTGATGGCAGGAGAATAGACCGCACCGCCTGCACAAGGTCCCAGGATTGCTGATATTTGGGGTACTACACCGCTCATGAGTGTATTTCTCAGAAAAATGTCGGCGTAACCAGCCAGACTGACCACACCTTCCTGAATTCGTGCCCCACCACTATCATTCAAACCAATAACAGGGGCGCCAACTTTGGCAGCCAGATCCATGACTTTAACAATTTTTTCTGCGTATGCTTCAGAAAGGGAGCCGCCCATCACCGTGAAATCCTGACTGAAAACGAAGACGATACGACCATCGATAGTTCCGTGACCCGTGACGACCCCATCTCCTAAAAATTTTTGCTTTTCCAGACCAAAGTTGGTGGAGCGATGGGTTACTAACATGCCCATTTCTTCAAACGAACCGGGATCCAGAAGCAGGTCTAGTCTTTCTCTTGCTGATAATTTTTGTTTGGCGTGTTGGGCATCCAGTCGATCCTGTCCTCCGCCGAGGAGGGCTTCTGCTTTCAGCTTATTGAGCTGTTCCAGGCGATCATGACGATTCATTTAACGGTTTTCCTGAACCCAATTGGTGATATAGTCATTGATTTCCATGAGGCTGGCACCGGGACCAAACAGGCGTCCCACACCCAATTTCTGCAGTTCTTCCATATCTGAATCTGGTATTATTCCACCACCAGTAAGTAGTACATCATTTATCCCTTCAGCTTTCATCAGTTCCATTACTCGGGGAAATATGGTCATATGGGCACCTGATAAAATGCTCAATGCCACAATATCGGCATCTTCCTGAACTGCAGCTGCTACAATCATTTCAGGGGTTTGTCTGAGACCGAGATAGATGACTTCCATGCCAGCGTCCCTGAAAGAATTCGCCAGAACTTTGGCTCCGCGATCATGGCCATCCAAACCAGGTTTTGCCAGAATGACTCTTATTTTCCGTTCCATAGGGTATTTCCTTCACACAGTCCAATATAGATAATTTGTGTAGCGTTTAATCTAATCTGAAAGATTGGTGACAAAACACGGTTTTTGACCCCTCTCCCATATCAGATTGTGAGTCGATATGCTTTTTGAAGGCAACCATTACCCAAAAATGTTTTCAATCTCATCCAGTTCTGTTGGGGTAAAATCCAAATTGTTCAGAGCGCCTGCAGCATCCTCAATCTGGGCAACTTTTGAAGCACCGATCAACGCTGAAGTCACCTCCTCCTTACGTAACACCCAGGCAATGGCTAATTGAGCCACATTCTGACCACGATTATCCGCGATCTTTTTCAGGGCATGCACCTTGTCGAGTTGTTCTTCCTTGATAAAATCAGGCTTCAGATAGCGACCATCCCGAACTGCTCGTGAATCTTCAGGGAATCCAGACAGATAGCGGTCCGTTAAAACACCTTGTGCCAGGGGCGAGAATACTATGGAACCCATTCCATTCTTCTTCAGCTCTTCAAACAGACCTTGTTCTGGCTGACGGTAAAACATATTGTATTTGGGCTGATGGATGAGGCAAGGGGTTCCGAGATCTCTTAATATTTTTGCAGCTTGCCTTGTTTGCTCTGGATTGTAGGACGAGATGCCCACATAGAGTGCTTTTCCTGATCGTACAATCTGATCCAAAGCCCCCATGCTCTCTTCCAGGGGCGTTTGTGTATCGGGACGATGGTGATAGAAAATATCCACATAGTCCAGGCCCATGCGTTTGAGACTCTGATCAAGACTGGCAATTAAATACTTCCTGCTCCCATGATCTCCATATGGACCTGGCCACATATCCCAACCAGCTTTGGTGGAAATAAGCAGCTCGTCACGATATCCAGCAAAGTCTTCTTTGAATATTTTTCCAAAGGTGGTCTCGGCCGCTCCATAGGGTGGACCATAATTATTGGCTAAATCAAAATGGGTGATACCCAGATCGAAGGCCCTTCGGAGCATGGCACGGGCTGTTTCATAATCATCGGGTTCACCAAAGTTGTGCCATAACCCAAGGGATATCCTGGGCAGAAGAATGCCACTGGCTCCACATCTCTGATAACTCATTTTATCATATCGTGTCTCTGCAGCTTGATACATATTTTAGATTCTCCCATTCAACCTATAAAGCATATAATCCACCAGTAACCTCCATCCATTCAGCAATTTCATCCGCCTGAGCTCCAATTGTTTTTGAAGTGATATCCAACTCATAAACTGGAAGGATTGACTCCTTTGCAAGTTGAATATATTGATCCTGTTCAGTGTGAAAAACATCAAGATTATCGTACTGGGAAGGATTCCCAGAAATTTTAAGACGCTCCTCCCTGGCAGCCTCGAAGGATTCAATGGAACGGAGACACAGGACAAGATGAAACCCCAGCTCTTGTAATCCTTCCTCAAGCCATCCAAAATCATAAGTTCGACCGAATACTTCTCTCTGGTAAAGCTGGGTTGAGAGATGAAACCGGTCGATCATCCATGAATAGTATCTTTGAAGCTGAAATAGCTTAAGCCATGTACGATAGGTCTCCAGAGCTTGTTCCTCCTCATGGGCTTCAAAATTGATGGGACCTCTACCCCAGGGGACATTGGTAAATGAACACCATTCTACTGATATCAGGGGCGAATGGTAGCGATAATTCCTTGGTCCAACCAATTGGGGGTGCTCATTCAAAGCAAAGGCCAGATCCGTCTTTCCCGTTAGACGCGTACCTTCCAATATAATTTTAGGGCAGAGCTTATCTCCCAACTGGCATTTCCTTCTTTATTCCAGGTTGTGATTACTATCGATCAATAGTTTATACAAAAAACCCCATGCAGCAACACGGGGTTTTAATAATTGGTGGTAAAAATAATTACCAGTCCAGGGGTTTACCATCCTTGAAGAATCCACCGGTAGGTCCATCTGGTGGAAGTTTGGCGGCCCAGAGAATACCTTCGATACCCTCTTCAATGGAGCGATCTGCATTGGGACCACCCATATCCGTTCTCACCCAACCTGGATCTACAGAATTGACCTTGATCCGGGTGTCTACCAATTCTTTTGCCAGAATGGCAGTCAGTGCATTCAGTGCAGCTTTGGACATGCGGTAGGCTGGCCACCCAGCTTCCATGTGGTTCAAAGAGCCCATGCCACTGGAAACATTTACGATACGTGGTTGTCGTGCCTTTTTCAGCAGATCATAAAAAGCCTGGACCAAACGAAGAGCGCCAACAGTGTTAACTGAATAGGCTTCTTCAACAAGCTCAGGATTAATAGTGAAACAGGTCACCTGACTCTCCAGGCCACCGGGTTCAATGATCACACCAGCATTATTAATGAGGAGATCCAGGTGGTCAAACTGTGACTGGACATATGATGACAGAGCTGTAACGTGACGCGCTTTACTTACATCTGCTTCAAAACCCTCAATATCCAGACCGGCTTCTTGTAGTTTGGCAGAGGCATTGTCGATTTCAATCTTATTGCGTCCTACCATAAACACTTTATAATCATCTTCGGCCAAAGCTTTGGTCAAGGCATGACCCAAACCCCTGTTTGCTCCGGTTACGATGGCTACTTTTCTATACATATCTCGAGACTTCTCCTCGTTTATTCTTCAAAAATCAGCAAAAAATTATTCCATGCTGTTTCGCGCTTTCTATAACAGAAAGAATGGACTTACACAAGTAATTTACGTGTTTTTTGTCATTGTTATAAATTTGGTCAAATTGGCCATGGCCTGCTTGCGGATGTTTACCTTTACAATTGAATTCCAACCCATGATGAAACCCAGTGGCCCTAAAGCCATCCTACTCCAGCTCCAGAAATCAAAATTGTCAGTATGTTTTATTATTTTTCCATCCTCGAATGTGAATTCTGCATGGATTTTATTGTGAACCTTTCGTTTAGCTCTACCAAAGGTGTATTTTGCCGACCAGTCGGCTCGTCCCCTTTTGTCATCAGCCTGGACATTCTCATAGGCAATCTCAAGTGATGCCGATTGGAGACACAACATGGTCCACATCATACCTATCTCTGAACCATGGAGCTTTTGAAATACTGGATCACTAAAATCAGCTTCCGCATGATAGCTATCCACCATTGTCTGGCTGTCCTTTTCAGAAAAAGCCTTATAAAACTTATTTATCAGTAATTCGTTTGACTGTGTCATTTTCCCGGTCTTGCGCTGTTAGGTTCAGTGTGGGCTCAAATAAATCTAAATCAATGTCTTTCGCCACAAAAAAGTGGATTGGAATATTCTTAAGCAGACCTCGCCATTTAGAGGGAAAAGTGAAAATGGCTGGGGTATTTATTTAGAGGGTCTCTTGAAACCGTTCCGGACATAAGTCAAGAGGGGCAACTCAACATACTGATACGCCAGTAGCGCAAAGAGAATGCACAATCCAAGCATTCCAGTTATTAATATGAAATTGGAGAGCAGCTCATTTAATCCGATTGCTTGATACAATTTTCCTGAAGCGGAGATTACCAGTATATGTGAAAGATATAGCGTATAGGAAGCATCACCTATCCTGATAAACAGATCAGGATAAGCTATTTCATATTTCATATCCAAACTGACGATACCAAGCACTAGTAGAAACGCTGGTATACCAAAATTCACCAATCTCTCAAAATGATTCCCCGCGGGAATTATCTGAGTGAGTTCAAATCCTGTTTGGTAAAGAATAAACAGTAAAATCGCAACTGGAATGGCCAACAAAGAACCTGGTATTTGCCTGGACATCAAAACATGTCCAAGTAGAACGCCTGCAGAAAATTCCAGTAGAAGTGTATGGGTTAGTCGTTCCAGAAGGAGTGATTCAGGTTGGTATATCGCCCCGACAAGCACAAGTGCGATGAAGGTGCCAACTAAAAGAGGCGCCAGATGTTGACGAGAAATCCACAGAAAGAGGGTGAATACCAGATAAAAAAAGATTTCAAACTCCAAAGTCCACGCTACTGAAATAACAGGAGGACCAGAAGAAGGAAATAGCAGGAAGGAATTCAGAAAGTCAGGTGTTCCCGGCAGAGAGCTATTCACCCAACCTGGTTGGACCAACCATACCAGAACAACAAGAAGAAAATAAAACCAATAGTTGGGATAAATGCGGGAAAGTCTGTTTTTCAGAAACAATACTGGGCTGGGCTGTTTGTTTTTTACAACCAGCATCATAACGAATCCACTGATGACAAAAAAGATATCTACACCAGCTGCCCCAACCCGGAAGCCTTCCAGGAATCGCCATCCGTCAGATCCATACCTTGCTTCAGCAACCCCGAGGTGGAGAAACACAATCATAAGTGCTGCCAGTCCTCGCAGCAGTTGAAGACCCGGGCTATAGGAAAAGCCCTCAGAACTGATTGGTTTAACTTTCAACATGATGACCTTGGATTTCCAAAATAACTCATGAATAAAATAAAAAGCGCCGGCACTCACTTTGAGACCGGCGCTTTAATTGATTTCTTAGATAAGAATCAAACAGGAGTAACGTTATCTGCCTGTGGACCTTTTTCGCCCTGAGAAACGCTAAAAGTGACGCTTTGTCCTTCTTTTAAAGAACGACGTCCCTCTGAGTTAATTGCACGGTAGTGAACGAACACATCCGGACCATCTTCCTGCTGAATAAATCCGTAACCCTTTTCGTCATTGAACCACTTTACCACACCGTTGACTAATTCTTCAGCCATTTGTACATATACCTCATTCTTAAAACATACCGCCTGAGGCGGCTTCCTACTCGTCAGGCTCTTACACGGTTTCCTGTGTTTAGCACTTTTGTTCCAATTGGACTTTCCTGACTATTGCGTGGAATATTGGACCATCAAATCTAAAAGCAAACAATCATTTTCTGCTGTATCTCAACTTTTTCCCCACCTCGTTTCATTGAATTCTGCCTGAGCTTCACCGAATAATCCAACCATTTCTGTCAGGGGCCCCCGCAGGCATCACTTCGATGGGTCTTTGGTTCGCAAGTTTGCGAAGGCGGATAAAATCAAAGGCAACATCCACTTTTTCAAAAGCAATAATCCCAATGTTTTGGTCTATTGCTTTCAGTTGAATTCACTTAGTTTAAGCGCTGATGAAAAAAGCAGTCTATATATTACTCTCTATTCTCATTTCCTTTTGTGTGTCCTATGGTCAGACTGAAGATCTTGATCAAAGCATTAACTCTCAGTCCAAAAAACTCAAAGAGATTCGTAAAGAAATCGATCGTCTGAATTCAAAAATAAATAAAACCCAAAAAGATGAAAAGGCGACGCTGAAGCAAATTCAAAACCTGGATAAGCAAATCGCCATGGTTACTCAGTTAAAACGAGAGCTGCAAAAAGAACGACGACTCAAAGAGGATCAAATAAGTCTTCTCAACGAGACCATTCAAACTACTGATCAAAAAATCAAGGTAATGAAAGAGCGTGCAGCCAGGAGAGCTGTCCGAGCGTATAAATTAGGGCAAAATCGTGATATCGACCTCTTGTTAACCTCTGGAGATATTCATCAGGCGCTGCGACGCTCTACTTATCTGTCTGCTATCAATGATGCTGAAAAAATCACGTTAAGTGAGCTCCAGATTATGATTAGAACCAACAGAATTGATCAGAATAATCTTGAACGTCGACTGGGAGAGGTCAAACGCAACATTCGTGAGGAAGACCAGGCAAGTCGCCAAATCTCCGCTCAACAAAAGAAAAAAGAATCCAAGCTCAACACCTTGAAGCGCGATCGTAAAAGCATGCAGCAGCAGGTAAAAACCAAGCGGGCTGCGGCCAAACAGGTTGAGGGCATGATCCAGGATTTTGAGAAGCAAAAACAACAAATACTTCGTGATTTAGCCAATAGCTTGGGAATAACCCCAGAGCGGGCAGCCAGGCTATTCGCAGAGGCCAAAGGCAAGCTAAGCTGGCCCGTCCAGGGAAAACTCGTGGGTCGTTTTGGACCCCATAAAAATGAAAAACTGGGAACCGTTACAACCAATCCTGGCATAGATATACAGGCTCCCAAGGGGACCAATGTCAAAGCGGTTATGCCTGGTAAAGTGATAGCTATAACCTGGATTCCAGGCTATGGTAACACGATTATTGTTGGGCATGGCTCCAGTTACTATACTGTTTATGCTCACATAGATAATATTCTGGTTAATATGAACGGATATGTGCTCCGGGATCAGGTCATTGCCCAGGTCAGCGACACGGGTAGTCTTGATGGAGCACGGTTGCATTTTGAAGTCTGGCGCGGAAAAGATAAGGTAGATCCCCTGAAGTGGCTGAAACGCTAAATCTATACCATCTAATAGGACAGGACCAGACGCTCAGGTATTGGGAGTCTCTTATACGCTCTGGTCGTTTGGGTCATGCCCACATTCTTAGTGGACATTCTGGCGTTGGCAAAGACGCCATGGCCATGACCATTGCCACCACCCTCAATTGCAAGGCAGAAAACAATAAACCCTGTGGCGTATGTTCAGCCTGTCGCCAGATGCAGAACTTTGAGCATCCCGCTTTATATCTCATCTTTGCCCTGCCACGACGTTCCCCCAGCCACACCGACCCCTTTTCCGGTATCAAGGAGGGGGAGATGGCTTTGATAAACGAAGAGTTGGCAAAAAAAGTCAAATGGCCCTACTATCATCTTCAGATTGATGGCGCTAATGACATCAGAATCGCAGCTATTCGTAAATTGAGAAAAGATATTTATCTGGCTCATGATACTGGAAGTATCCGAGTTGTTATTATTCTCCGTGCTCATCTGATGAATGTGGAAGCAGCCAACGCCCTGTTAAAGATTTTAGAAGAACCACCAGAAGGAACGGTATTTCTCCTCACCACCGAATTCCCAGATCGCTTACCTGATACAATTCGCTCCCGCTGTGCCATGCATCATATTCCTGAATTGAGCTGGATGCTCATCCGGGATGACCTGGTGACCAAGAAGGGCGTTGATGCTGTACAAGCTGAGATCAGTGCTCGTATGGCCATGGGAGACCTGGCAGCAGCTCATACCTATGCAGAGCAGGATAACACCTTTTGGCTGGATCGTATACGTGCAACCCTGAACACACTGGCCCGCGAAGATTTTGTTTCGGTACACAAACAAACGCTACTCCTTAAGGATAAGGATCTGGAGAATGATGATTCGAGACAGCAATTTCTATCCCTCCTCATCCTCTTTTTCAGAGATGTAGCCCTTGATATCAAACCAGGTGAAACGGCTCTATGGGTGACCCAGGTACAACAAATGCAAAAGTTGTTTCCCGAATGTGATAGCCATGCTGCTATCAAAGCGATCGAGAGCACAAAGGACGCATTAGCTCGTAAAGTTCATTTGCAGCTCGCAATTACTGCCTTATTTTTCGAACTACGCAAACACCTGCGCGGACAAGCAACGCAGGATTGAGGGTAAAAGAATAGAACCAGCGGTCCCCGGACCCATGGTCAGGATATAAATATATGACGCAATATGCACAGCAAAACCCCATGCCCTCTCAGGAGGGTGAACCCAAACCACCAGGATTGATAAAGGTAAGTTTCAAGGGCAATCGCCGTGATACTTTTACCAATACCCTAAGTCTCGCTCTTAAATCTGGCGACTATGTTGTTGTTGAAACCGAGCTTGGTGAAGACATTGGCATCGTTACGCCTATCTGCAATAAGGTTGAGGGCTGTAACCGATGCCCCAGCACTGAGCCTGAGTTTAATAACCGCAAAAATGGCGAGTCTATTCACAATCTCCTCCGCAAGGCCAATGATACCGAAATAGGTACACATCACGATAATCGACGTGATGAACCACAGGCTTTCAGTCGGGGTCTGGATCTCATAGCGAAAAATGGACTGAAAATGAAGCTGGTTGATGTTGAATATCAGCTTGATCGTCGCAAAATGACCTTTTTTTATACAGCAGAAGAACGGGTGGATTTTCGGCAGCTCGTCAAAGATCTGGCTTATGAATTTCGAACACGCATAGAAATGCGGCAAATTGGCGTTCGTGATTATGCCCGTCGCTTAGATGGTCAGGGTCCTTGCGGTCAACAGATCTGTTGTTCCCGATTTATGGATGGATTTGAGCCTGTAACTACCCAGTATGCCAAAGATCAAAACCTGCCCATTAATCCCAGCAAGCTCAGTGGCGCATGCGGAAAACTGAAATGCTGTCTACGTTTTGAATGGGATTTTTATCATGAAGCCATGAAAGATTTTCCTTCTGTCGGTCTTCCTTTGGAGACCAAAGAAGGGCTTGGTACCATTATTTCAAATGATGTTCTCAATGGACGGTGTACCGTTTCGTATGAGCAGGGTGGTATCGAAGTGCATGACCTGGAAACCATCAAAAAAGCCCTCAAGCATATGGATGCTGATTATAAAGAGAGAAAGAACTAAGACCCCATGTCCCGCTTTTACGTTACGACCCCTATTTACTATGTAAATGATGAACCCCATATTGGTCACGCTTACACGACGATTCTGGCAGATGTGGTGGCTCGTTTTCATCGAGCTCTGGGGGACGAAACCTATTTCTTAACCGGGACCGATGAGCATGGCCAGAAAGTCCAACAGGCCGCCGAAAAGAGAGGCGTGACACCCCAGGAGCATGTTGATGAATATGTGGTTCGCTTCCAGGAGAAGTGGGACGCCCTGAACATTCAATATGATCAATTTATTCGTACGACTCAGGACAATCACAAATCTGTGGTCAGCTTTTTACTTCAGAAGTTATGGGATAAAGGTCTGATCTATAAGGACACCTACGAGGGCTGGTATTCTGTTGCTGAAGAACGGTTCTTGACTGATAAAGAGTACGAAGAAGGAGAGTGGCGAGATGTAAAACGTCTATCCGAAACCAATTACTGGTTCAAAATGTCAGCCTACCAGGAAAATTTGATCAATTACATCCATGATAATCCTGATTTCATTCAACCGGCCTTTCGTAAAAATGAAGTTTTGGGGTTTTTGCGTCAAGAACTGGGTGATCTGTGTATCTCACGCCCTAAAGCGCGACTCAACTGGGGAATTGAACTGCCCTTTGATGATGAGTATGTCACCTATGTCTGGTTTGATGCTTTGACCAATTACATCTCTGCCATAGGTTATCCAAATCATGAAGAAACTTTCAAAAAGTGGTGGCCAGTAGATTTCCACCTTATTGGAAAAGATATCCTGACCACACATGCGGTATATTGGCCAACCATGCTCATGGCTGCAGACCTGCCCCTCCCTAAAACTATTTTTGCTCATGGTTGGTGGCTTATGGGCGATGCCAAAATGTCCAAATCGCTAGGCAATGTTGTTCGTCCGCTGGATCTTGCCAATGAATATGGCGTTGATGCCTTAAGATATTTCCTCATGCGGGAAATGACCCCTGGTCAAGATGCCAGCTTTACCATGGATGGTTTTATCAGCCGCTATAACTCTGACCTGGCGAATGATCTGGGGAATATGGTCAATCGTATTACCAAGCTGCTGGGACGTAATTTTGATTTCATCCTACCCGACCCCGGTGAAACCATGCCTGAGGATTCAGATCTGGCACAGCATGTGGCTGCTTTACGTGAAAAGGTTAGCTCCGAGCTGGATCAAATGAGAGTGAATTACGCTATCACCCATGTTTTCGATGTGTTGCGTGAAATCAATCGTTATCTGGAAGAGACCGCTCCCTGGAAATTGATGAAGACCGAGAAAGAACGGGCTGGCGCCGTGCTCTACAATGCTGCTGAAGCTTTACGTCTTAGTGCAGTTCATCTTTATCCTGTTATGCCGGAGAAAATATCACGCCTGCTGGAGGTCATGGGTACTTCTGCTCAGGCTCGTCTCAGTGAACCAGGCTGGTTTGATTGGGGACACATTAAACCAGGTGTAAAACTGGGTAAAACCGATGGCCTTTTTCCCCGTATCGAAGTCAAGGAAACGCCTGAAGAAGAGCCAGAGAAATTGGTTCTTAAAGATGAAGTGAGCTTTGACGATTTCATGAAAATGGATATCCGGGTTGCCAAAATCATCAAGGCTGAAAAACATCCAAATGCTGATAAACTCTTGAAGCTGCAGGTTGATCTAGGTGCTGAACAACGCCAGGTTATTGCTGGTATCGCAGAACACTATGCTCCTGAAGATTTGATCGGCAAGTCTGTCTCCATCATAGCCAATTTGAAACCGGCCACAATTCGTGGGGAACTTTCTCAGGGAATGATTCTGGCTGCTGACGATGGCAAAACCGTTTCTCCGCTGATTCCATTAAAAAATGTTGAGCCGGGATCCAAGGTCCGTTAAAAGTTAGATGTTAGAGGTTAGGTGGTACTCAATCTTCTTTTCTCTCTCGTACCTACGCTCGTTTTCGACACAACCTGGATTTCAACAACTCCTAACTCCTAACTCCTAACTCCTAACATGAACTTCATTGATACCCATTGCCACTTGAACATTGAGCCTCTTCTGGATAGAACGAATGAGGTTCTGGATGCTGCAGCGGAGCAGGGCATTAATAAAATGGTTGTGGTCGGTATCGATCTCCCAACATCAGAAATCGCCATTCGTCTGGCCGAGGATCACCCTCAACTTTTTGCTGCTGCAGGTATTCACCCCAACGATTGTTCCACGGCACCCAAAAACTGGGAAAAAGAAATTGTTGATATGCTCTCACATCCCAAAGTGGTGGCTGTGGGTGAAACGGGTCTGGATTATTACTGGGATGACTCACCTGTGGATTTACAAAAAAGATTTTTCCGGGATCATCTTGATCTGGCTTTGGCAACAGGCAAGCCGGCGATCATTCATAATCGGGAAGCAGATCAGGACATTGTTCAACAAATTCTTGAGCATGGAAACACCAGGGGTGTTTTTCACTGCTGGCCCTCACCCTGGAATATCGCGAAACCCCTTTTAGATAAGGGCTATCATATTTCATTTACTGGAACTGTGACTTTTAAGAAAAATGAAGCCGTTCAGGATGTTGCTACAAGAATGCCCCTGGAGCGTCTCATGCTGGAAACTGACAGTCCATTCCTAACGCCTGTGCCCCATCGGGGCAAACGCCCAAATGAACCTAAATATATCCCATATATTGCTGAGAAAATTGCTGCCTTACGAGATATAAATATTGAGCTGCTAGCTCAAACAACCACCCAAAATGCTGAAATATTCTTCGGGTTGAATGATTTATCATAGCCCCCTTTTTCCCAATGTTTTCGTAAAGGCGCAATGCATTGCGCCCCCCACAAGCCATCGCATAAAATTGAATATATCATAATGGGTTTAAGACCAGATCTCCGGGCCTTTAAAAAATGGGGCCAAAATTTTATTACTGACCCATCCATGCTGGAAAAATTGGTTCGAACTGTCAACCCCCAGCCAGATGACACCATGGTTGAAATTGGTCCTGGATCTGGCGCCCTCACGCGCCTTTTTGCTTCCCGGGTTAAGCGACTTCATGCCATTGAACTCGATCCTCGAATGGCAGAATATTTAGAACCCATTCGAGATGACATCCACTCCTTTTCATTTGAATACAAAGATTTCTTAAAATGGACACCGCCTCCAGAACTGGGCAAATTTAGACTCATGGGCAACATTCCGTATTACATCACCTCTCAATTGATACTCCAGGCCTTTGAATACCACGAACGCATCGGGGATGTCCACTTTCTCATGCAAAAAGAAGTGGGCAAGCGACTGGTTGCTCCCCATGGTTCCAAACAGTATGGAATTCTATCTGTCTATGCAGCCCTGTTTGCTAAAACTGAATACTTATTCGATATAAGTCGCCATGTTTTTCACCCCGTGCCTGATGTGGATTCCTGCTTTGTACGCTTCTCCTTCGATGAAGAGAATCCCGTTTCAGCCGAGCTTGAGCCCCACCTGCGCCAGGTGGTAAGAACATCCTTCAATCAACGCCGAAAAACCTTGCGTAACAGCCTGAAAGCCGTCCTGAAGGACAAGGCCAGCATTGAGAATCAATTCGATTTGAATTTAAGACCTGAGCAACTCAGCCCTTTGGAGTTTTTTAGACTTACAGAACTAATCGTTGCCCTGAACTAGGAGCTAAAACAGGCAGTGGCTTTCTTAGAAGGCCAGGGGAAGTTTTTACAGTCGGGTGATACCCACAACCAAGACCAGCGTGGCAATAAGAATAAACAGCTGAAAACCGTAATGTTTGTTATCATCCATTTCTCCATCCTCCAGGTTTGCCCCGCCTGAGAACAATATGAGAAGAAAGACAACCTCATGTTGTGTTTGTGCTCACACTTAAATCCAGGTTGTGCTCTGGATCAATTTTTATGGAAGAGTTCTTTACCTGTCCAGATTGAAGTTCCTGAACCCCCGGTGGATATGAGTTCACGTATTTTAGCCGCAACTGTACTGGCCTGTATGGGTTTATAATTCCAGGGAATGAGGAAGGACAGGGGCGTCATAATGAGTTTACCAATAAATTCACCAGGACGACTTTCCTGTCTATTTCCAAGCAACATACTTGGTCTCAGGATGTGTAATTGCTTAAATCCTACCTCCTTCAGAGCCACCTCAAGTTGACCCTTAACACGGGAGTAAAAGATTTTGGAGTTGGCGTTTGCCCCCAGGGATGACACCAGGATAAACGTTTGACATCCTTCTTCCCGAGCCATTTTCGCCAGGGCCAGGGGAATATTGTGATCAATCTCGAAAAAGCGTTCCTGGGAACCTGCTGTCTTAATTGTGGTGCCCAGCGTGCAGACCAGTACATCTGTTTTTAAATCGGCTCGCATGCTTTCCAGGTCGGAGAAGTCATGGATGGCCTGATGAATAAATGGTTTGTCAGACAAGGTGGGGATTTCTCGGCGTGTGATAGCAGTGACACCCTTGTACTCGCCCTCAGAGATGTTGCTTAGAAATTGTAATCCAATGAGACCCGTAGAGCCAATGACGGTGATAGTTTGGGACATAAATATTCCTTAAGGTTTGCGGACATACATGAAATCATATTCCACATTCCAGTTTTTTCCATAATCTGAACTAAGTTGTGAAAATTGTCTCACACTGTCAGGTGATATATTGAAAAAGGTGAGTCGTCGTAAGGGCTCCTGAGAATCCTTGTCCACTTGCTCAAAGTACACCATGGCGTTCTGTTCGGGATCAAAATTGCCTTCGAAATAAATCCTATCAGCGTTTTGATCAACCCAATATTGAATCCAACGGCCTGTTTCCATGTGGTAATGATTAAAACTTTTGCCTTCAATACCACCAGCCCCACTCCAATTTTCCAAGATGACATTACCCTTGAGAATCTTTTGAATACTACTTTGACCGACTTTTACACCTGTCTGGCCAAAAACATTCCATTCCCCCACCCAGAAATCAAACTTTTTAGCTTCAGGTTCATTTTCGATGGATTTCACCGACCTGGATATAGCTTCAAAATCCTCACTATCTCTGATACTGGCCAGATCAGGATCCGTTTTCATGAGTCCCAGTTGCGTAAACCCCTTCTCAACTGCTGATTCCAGAACTGCCAGAGCCTTCCTCTCCTTGCCATGCATGGCATAGGAACAAGCTAGGTTATATAACACGTTTGGGTTATCATTTGGTGCCAGTTGCTCATAATATTTTATGGCTTTTTTATAGTTTCCCTCGCTGTGGGCCATAGACCCAAGTTTATAAGTGATGGCGTTATTGTCTGGTGTGCTTTTGTGGATTTCCTCATACAGCTTGAAAGCTTCCTTGGTCTTTTTTTCTGTCTCTAGCTGTTGAGCCTGCTTAATGCGGGGATCCGGTGAGGCCTGACCGACAGCCACGCCAATTGATAAAATGCTGATTAAAAACAGTACGATGATTTGCTTCATGAATATCTCCTGTTTGTGCCCCCAGTGTAAATCTCCAATATGAAATAGATTCGGGTTAAGAGAAACCAATTTCCGACCCCGCAGGGGGCTAAATTGGTTTATCAACCCCAGCCTAAAGCCAAGTAACTCTACCCTTTCTGGAAACCAATTATCTAGAAACCAATTTGGCTCACTCCGTTCGCTGAAAATTGGTTTCTTTTAGCTGACTTTCAACAAACAGTTTGTACTCAACAAATCCGCCGTAAATCTCGCTGTAAAATGAGCTACCCAGATCTATTTCATAGTTAATTAACTGTTTATAGTTTGACCACTTCCAATTCTCTGGTCTTGTGATCAATCCGGCTGATACTGGATTCATGTGAATATAACGGGCTATTTCTGTCACATGGTGCTCATCCCTAAACACATCTGTTTTGAAAGGTCCCCCGAAAACATGGCCTGAATGTGAGTATTTCCGATTAAAATACTTTGCATAGGCTAGTTGAAGGCGGTGAAAAAACTTACTTAGGCTGTCTTCTGTCTTAGTATTCAGCAAAAAGTGAAAGTGATTTGGCATTAAGCAAAATGCGATTACGTCAAAGTGATCATTTATTCTTAAATACTCAGCCTTATTCAAAAACCATTTATAATCAGCATTCGATTTATAGATGATCATTTTATTGTTTCCTCGATTGTAAACATGAATGAGACATCCAGGCGTCAAGTCACGTTTATCAAAGCTTAAAGCCATGATAATTTCCTTTGTCATATGATATTGGGGTTTAGCGAATATAGAACAAATCCGTCAAACAAAAACTTATTTGCAGCAGATTAAAACTGATTAAACCAATTTCCGACCCCGAAGGGGGCTAAATTGGTTTAACCACAACCACTACTAAAAGCCAATATTTTCACACTGCCTGGAAACCCATTCTCTGGAAACCGATTTCCGACCCCGCAGGGGGCTAAATTGGTTTAATCAACCCCAGCCTAAAGCCAAGTAACTCTACCCTTTCTGGAAACCAATTATCTAGAAACCAATTTGGCTCACGCTGTTCGCTGAAAATTGGTTTCCAAGGTGTCCCGGGTTAAGCAAAATATTTGGGTTTATCCTCTAGGGACTCTTCCTCTTCCCATTCATCCAGTTTCTTTTTACCTTTTCTTTTTTTGAGATACCAGGCCAATACAACAATTAAAGGCGAAATTGCCCAGAGAGCCCCAGGGATTCTGGAAATTTTAAAGAACCAGAAGCGTGCTTCCAGATCCTCACGCCAGGCGATTTCAAAATCGACCAGGTCTTCTCCTGTCTCAGCCTTGAATCGTTCTCTAAACCCTAGGTCGTCCGCCCGGAGGAGATAAGGCAGGATGGATTCTCCCTGACGCTTGATTAAAAATCGAGTGGCATCCAAAGCCTGTCCATAAGCCAGGCTTGCCCGCTTATGGTTAAAACTTAAAATCACATCTAGATCCACGAGGGGAATTAGGTTTCCCCTGGCCGTTGCTCCTCCCAGTTCCATAAAGCCGCCCCAGTCCATCTGACCCGCATGCCATTGAGCCAGACCCTCATTCAACCAGACCGGTATATTCACCTCGTTCTGGCCGAGTAGCGCGTGAAAGAGTTCGTGTTTCAAAATTGTGAGCCATTGGTTTCGATCCCTGCCAAAAATTGCTATCTCTGAACCAGATCTGGCCATTCCGGCACTCCAATACGGCGTGGCATGCAATCGTGCACCCACTTTGTCCGGGTTGTAATAGAACCTGATTTCCAGTTCATCCTCAAGCCGTAAACCAAACAATGCTTTGTAGTACTGCTGTTCCAAACGAATCAATTCTACCGCTCGAAGCAGAAGCGTTGAGTCTCCCTTGTCGCTCATCATTGAAAGATTACCTGACTTCAGAAATAGAGCCTGGCCTGATAGAGGTGCACTTGAAAAAAGCAGCACCATTGCCAGGAAAAATATCCTGGTATATTGACTAGAGAATTTGATAGGGGTCCACATCTACAGTTACCCGAACATATTTGTCCTTGGTGGTTTGCAATACATGTCCTGCAGCCTGCCGGAGCGCACCGCCTGTGGGATCATCTGCTTTTGAGGTTTTCAAAACCAGCTTCCAATGAAAACCCATGTGACTTTTCTCAATCATGGCAGGTGCTGGTCCCAATAATTGAACTACCTTTTGATTTTTAAATCCCTCTGAGGCATGTTCTGCGAGGCGAATTACCGCCTCACGTGAACGACCCATAAATCCAAAAGAAATCATTCTGGAAAAGGGTGGGTACTGGAGTTGATCGCGATCGTTTAACTCGCCATTATAGAAAAGTTTGACATCACTTTTGGTAGCGCACTGGATGGAAATATCGTCTGGCATCCAACTCTGAACAACTACACGACCGGGGAACTCTCCACGACCTGAGCGACCAGATACCTGATACACCAGTTGAAAGGTTTTCTCCCGAGACCTGAAGTCTGGAAAATGCAAGCCTGAATCAGCATTAATGACTCCCACCAGGGTGACATTCTCAAAATCAAGACCTTTGGCGATCATCTGAGTTCCCAGTAAAATTTTATACTCCCCGCGGGCGAAATCACCCAGCAATTTTGTGTGTGCACCCTTGCCACGGGTTGTATCCATATCCATACGACAAACAGGCACATCTGGAAATTGGGCTTCCAGGGCTTCTTCCACCATTTGCGTTCCCATGCCACCAAATTTCAGGTCCAGGGAACGACATTCGGGACAACTGATGGGAGTCGGCGCTTCAAAATCGCAAAAATGGCAGCGCATCTTGTTGCCAATCTTATGATAAGTCAGGGAAATATTATCATGGGGACAAACCATGGTCCAATTGCAGTCCCGGCAGGTAATAACAGGAGCGTAGCCCCTTCGATTCTGGAACAAAATGATCTGCTTCCCATTCTCCAGGGTCTCTCTGATGGCAGCAACCAGCTTTCTTGAAAAGGGGCTGGTATAATCACGGGTCTCTTCCCGTTCGGCACCCATATCCACCAGATCCACTAGGGGTGGTTTGGCTTTTTCCCAGCGCTTGGTGAGATGGAGTCCCTTGTAACGGTTGGTTGTCAGGTTGTAATAGGTTTCCAGAGAGGGTGTCGCCGATCCAAGCAGCACCACTGCTTTTTCTTCCTGTCCACGCACCAGGGCTACATCACGAGCATGATAGCGAGGTTCGTTATCCTGCTGCTTGTAGCTGTTTTCCTGTTCCTCATCCACAATGATGAGACCCAGGTCTTTAAGGGGCGTTAATACAGCTGAGCGCGCCCCCACCACAATGGTAAATCTGTTTTTCTGAATCTGTTGCCAGGTCCATAGTCGCTCTGCCCCTTTGAGGCCTGAATGCCAGAGCGCTACAATATTTCCAAAACGTGATTGGAAGCGATAGGCAATTTGAGGAGCCAGGGCAATCTCAGGAACCAGGACAATGACAGAGCGACCTTGTTCCAGAGCGTGGGCTGTGGCATTCAAATACACTTCGGTCTTGCCGCTACCGGCGACCCCAAAAAGCATGTAGGGTGTAAACTCATGATCATCCAGAGATCGTGTCACCTCTTTCAGGGCAATGGTTTGTTCATGATTGAGTTCGACAACTTTAGGCGGTGGTCGGTGATAGTCTTTCAGGGGGTCAATATCAGGTTCAATTTCCTGCAGCCTGACCAGGCCGCGATCAGCCAGTTTATGGATAATCGGGCGATATACCTCATACTCATCTCTCAGCTTGTCCAGGGGGATACCCTCAGGGAAATCGTTGAGAATATCAAAAGCTTTTTGTTGAGCTCTGGCATTGGTGGGAATTTCTGAATCCCGCCCCAGATCCGGAATAACAAGGTAACTTGAGGCTCTTTTTCCTTTGAACTCGAATTCATTTTCCAGCTCCAGAAGACCCTGTCTTTGCAGGCGCGCTACCTGGTTCACGGCAAAGTCTGCCCCGAATTTTCGTTTCAGCGTTGATAAGCGCACCAGACCCTTTGACTCTAGAAAGTTGCTGAACTCATCTGCCCCATGTAAAAGGGCGGTAGCCTGGATGATGATCTCTTTCTTCATGCGGGCATCAGAAGGAATGGCTGATTGGATCACCTTCCCCAGGGGGGTGAAATAGTAACGACTCATCCATTTTAGAAGATTGATAAGATGATCATCAAAGACTGGAACGGGATCAACGATATTTTCAAAACTTTTTAATTTGCCGGTAAAATCTGCAGGTGGATCTGACTTGACGCCAATGATCATGCCCTGTTGCTTGCGTCGACCCAGGGAAGCAATGACACGTTGTCCTATCTGAACAACATCGTTCAGTTCTTCTGGAACTGAATAGGTAAAGGCCTGGTCAAGACTCAGGGGGAAAACAATTTCAACATACATGGCTTTTTCCATCTTATAAAATGAGGCTTCTGGGGATTAAAAGAAACGCTTATTCATGAAATGTGGTTAGCGGGTTGATAATAATCTATATCAGAAGATATAAAAAGACCTGTATCCAGGTTTAATGGTCCAAATTTATCTCAGCGGACTATTTTTTAATGATCTGTGACAGCCATGCACCCAGACTGATGGCCAGTCCCTGGATAATCATAACCTTCCCAAAATGTGGGTCAGAAGCCCCGGCACTAAAGGTGGCTACCTGCAAGCTTAAACCAAAGGGAAGGAACCAAAAAATGCCTACAGCCCTGACCAGGGTGCGTTCATCAAAATCTACTTTGCGACCCTCTATTTCAACACCCTTGCGAAAGAGCTTTTGCAGGCTGCGGTACAGGGTGAGCATAAAGGTGAAAGTCACAGTAGAGAATCCCAGCATGAACATCATTTTTGTATCAGACAATTCTGCAGTGATGCCACTTTTAAACCAGGGGTGCAATACGCCAGCCAGAATACCGATAAAAACCAGAAAAAGTCTGAATCGGATCGGATTATTTATAAACCATTTTGTGATAAATTTTTTCAGAAATCATCCCAATCATATAATTCACGAACTGATGCTACAAAACTAGGCTATGAATGGCTCTCAACAAGGAGTACTTCCTTCTATCCTGTTAAGTTGGTCTCAACAGTATAAAATCTATGAAAATATCCTGTTTTACCCTGGGTCAGTCCTGCCTCAGGTCGTTTCATGGCCTTTAAAGGGGTGTTTTGGGCGAAAAATTGCGGTTGCCGGCTAAAATATACAGGTTCAAGCTTTGAATTGGCCAGATCGAAGTTTAGTTTGGTTTGCTTGAAACAGGACAGTGAATAACCCGACATTCGGAGATCAAAATCATGCAATTTACCGTTGACTCGTCAACCCTTTTACACGGCTTGCAAAAGGTGGCTCGCGTAAGCCCCACCCGCTCAACCATGCCCATTCTCAACCACATTCTCTTCACCGTGAAGGGGAATGTTCTTTCCATGCGTAGTACGGATATCGAAATCACCTACACACTTGACCTGAATGTCCTGGGTGAAGATGAAGGTGCCGTAGCTTTGCCGGTCCGTCTGCTCCAGGAAATCACCAGCGAGTTACCAGATACAGAACTCACCTTTGCCTGGTCTGATGACAGCCGTGTGACACTCTCCACCACTGGAGGTACATACAAAATTGTTGGACGCCCCGCCATGGATTTCCCTGAAGCTCCAGAATTGGGTCCAGCTCAAAGTCTTGAAATCAAATCCAAGGTTTTAAAACGCACGGTAGAAAAAACCGTCTTTGCTGTTTCAAAGGATGAGTTGAAGCCTGCCTTACTTGGTGTGCTGTTTGAACTGAAGAACAATGAAATTCGCGCAGTTGCCACGGACGGACACCGTCTGGTAAAATATACCAACCGGGATTTTGTCTCCGCCGATTTTGAAGCCAATATCATTGTTCCACCCAAATTTTTATCACTGATCCAGTCCTTTCTGGATGATGGTGATACCATCAATCTGTCTGTTGGGGAAAAACACATCTCTGTTGCTACAGAGACCGCCACCATTTTCAGCCGTCTGATCGATGAGCAATACCCGGATTATGGAAGTGTCATTCCTTCCACCAACGACAAGACGGTCACCCTTTCCAGTAAGGATCTGGTCACCACCGTCCGTCGGGTTTCCATCTTTTCGAATCGTACAACTCACCAGGTAGCCTTGAAACTTCACCCCGGTTATATAGAAGTATTTACTGAAGATCCTGAAGCCAGCACAAGTGCTAAAGAACAGGTCCTGGCTGACTATGATGGAGAAGAATTGACCCTGGGATACAATTCAATTTATCTTAAAGATATGCTCAAAAACGTTGAAACGGATCGTGTAGTATTCAGGCTGGGTTCTGAAATTGGTCCTGGATTGATTTTGCCTGAAGTACAGGCAGAAAAAGAAGAATTAGTCATGCTCCTAATGCCTATACGGCTTCAGGGATAGACAGCTATCTTTGCAGGACAGCCGGTCGTCAAACTGATTCTAAAACATGGGGAAAACTGACCGGTTTGATTACTGGCAGAGATAAGGTATTGAATCGATACGTGATGATTAACCATAAAGCCACATCCAAAACCCAGGTATGCTGATTAAGTCGCTTACGATGATTGACTTTCGTAAATACGAGCAGGTTTCCATGGAATTTGGTGCTTTCACGAATATTCTCCATGGGGAAAACGGTGTTGGTAAAACCACTATTCTAGAAGCTATCCACAGCCTTGCCTATACCCGTAGTTTTAAAACCCGATTGGATGCTGACCTGTCCCGACATGGTCGGGTAGGCTATCAATTGAAGGGTGTCTTTGCGGATCGTCATGCCAATGATCATGAAGTCCGTCTTAAAGTGGAATCTGCCCGCAAAAAATTAGTGAGTGTTAACAGCAAGAACCTCACGAGTCGTGCGCAGATAATTGGTCGATTCCCGCTGGTCTCCCTGACTCCTGAAGACAGTGAATTAACCTTTGGACCCCCTGAAATCAGGCGCTTGTTTTTTAACAAGCTTCTGTCCCAGGTTGATGCTGGGTATCTTGAAAACCTGCAGATCTATGCCCGCATTCTCAAGCAGCGTAACGCCTTGCTGCAGAGTTATGCCAACGATGGCACTTCCATTGACCGAATTCAAATGTCTTCCCTGGATGATCAGCGTGCCAAAATTTCTGCACAACTCCATGAGGCCCGCAGCAAGCATATCGCTGAGTTTAAAAAACTACTCTATGCGGCCTATGCTGAGCTTGAAGATGAGAAATCCGTGAAAATGGCTTTCATCTCCAACGTGAGAACAACTGCTGGTGAGCTTGAAGGTCTATATCGACGCGCCTATCAGGATTCCCTGGCTGAAGACATGCGCAAGGGCACTACAACCCGGGGACCTCACCGTGATATGTTCACCTTCTACCTCAACACCAAAGATCTTAGAAAATTTGGCTCACAGGGAGAACACAAACTCGTATTGGTGGCCATCAAATTTGCCGAGGGCCGCTTTCTGGAGACTTTTCTAGGTGAACCTCCTGTGTTTTTACTGGATGATCTATTTGCAGAACTCGACGTAAAACGCAGTGTAATGATTGTGGAGAGCCTCCGTGGAGGCCATCAAATATTTATCACAGCCACAGACCTGGCAGACTTGAGACATCATGGTCTCGAGCTCGAGGGAGATACCCTGCAAATTATTGATGCAGGAAAGATGCAGGCCAATGGCTAAGGCACAACGTATTGGAAATGTATTTACCCAACTCTTTAATGATCTGGGTATTAATAAAGCGATCCAGCAGAATATGGCCGTCTCTCGCTGGGCTGAGATCGTTGGTGAGAGAATCGCCCAAATTAGTGAAGCTGAACGCATAGAAAACGGTGTTCTATTTGTGAAAGTCAGCTCTCCGGTTTGGCGCAACGAACTCGTATTTATGAAAAGCAATTTAATAAACAGTGTTAATGAAGCATTAGCAAAAACCGTAGTTAAGGATATCAAGTTTACATGAGTGATAATCAAACAAATCCTGCAGCAAAAAGTTATAGTGCGGAATCTATTACCGTCCTCAAAGGTCTTGAAGCCGTTCGTAAACGCCCTGCCATGTACATTGGTGATGTGGGCAAGCGTGGTCTTCATCATTTAGTATATGAGGTGATTGACAACTCCATTGATGAGGCCATGGGTGGTTATTGTGACACCATCAATGTGATTATAGGTGAGGGTGAGACCATTACGGTTGAGGATAACGGGCGTGGTATCCCTGTTGGTATGCACAAAGAAGAGGGTCGCCCAGCACTAGAGGTTGTTATGACCTCACTGCATGCCGGCGGAAAATTTGACAAGGATTCCTATAAGGTTTCCGGTGGGCTCCATGGCGTGGGCGTTTCAGTGGTAAATGCACTGGCAGAATGGCTCCGTGCAGAAGTGTACCTTGAGGGTTCCGTTTATGAGGCTGACTTTAAAAGGGGTCTTTTATCCGAAGGCATGAGAATAACTGGCAAAACCAAAAAACGTGGAACTAAAGTCACATTCAAGGCAGATGATTCCATTTTTACTCATCATGTTTTCGATTGGGATGTACTGGAAGATCGTATTCGTGAGCTGGCCTTTCTCAATAAAGGACTTACTATCCATCTTAAGGATGAGCGGGATGAAGAAGAACGATCAGAAACCTATCTTTACAAGGGTGGGTTGAAGCAGTTTATCGACTATCTCAATGAAAACAAGCACCCCATTCACCCTCAGGTCATTGCCTTTGAAGGGGAAAAAGACGATGTACCCATCGATGTGGCCTTTCAATACAATGATAGCTACAATGAGAATATCTTAAGCTATGTCAATAATATCAATACGATTGAGGGGGGCACTCACCTCTCAGGGTTAAGAACTGCTCTGACCAGAACGCTGAACAATTACGCCACCAAGAACAATATGTTCAAAAAGACAAATACAACCTTAAGTGGTGATGATGTTCGTGAAGGTCTAACCTGCGTTATTTCCATTAAAGTGGCTGAACCACAGTTCGAAGGTCAAACCAAAACCAAGCTGGGTAATGGAGATATTAAGGGTGTTGTTGATTCATTCGTAAGCGATCAACTGAATGAATTTATGGAACGGAATCCGGCCATCGCCAAAAGGGTTATCGAGAAAAGTCTTCTGGCGGCTCAAGCCAGGGATGCTGCCCGCAAGGCCCGGGAATTAACCCGTCGAAAAAGTGCCCTGGAAAGTGGCGACTTACCGGGAAAACTGGCTGATTGCTCAAACAAAGATCCTGCCATGTGTGAAATTTATCTGGTTGAGGGAGATTCTGCTGGAGGCTCTGCCAAGCAGGGTCGCGATCGACGGTTCCAGGCAATTCTGCCTTTGCGTGGAAAAATCATCAATTCTGAAAAAGCACGAATTGATAAGATTCTGGGCAACAACGAAATCAGGATGATGATCACTGCCTTTGGCGCCGGATTCAAGGATGAATTCGACATCGAAAAATTACGCTACCACAAAATTGTCATCATGACTGATGCTGATGTCGATGGTGCACACATTCGTACCTTGCTGTTGACATTCCTGTTTAGATATCTCCCAGAATTGATCATCGGAGGGTACGTCTACATTGCCATGCCTCCTCTTTATCGGGTGAGTGTTGGCAAAAAAGACAAATACTGCTATGACGATGATGAGCGGGATATCGCCATCAAAAAGATGACAGACGGAGGCGATCCTTCCCGAGCTAAGATTCAACGGTATAAAGGTTTAGGAGAGATGAACCCGGATCAGTTATGGAATACCACCATGGATCCAGAAGTTCGGACCATGATGCGGGTGAACCTGGACGATGCAGCTGCAGCAGACAGGATTTTCTCAACCCTCATGGGTGATGTGGTCGAACCACGTCGGGCGTTTATTCAGTCCCATGCAAAATATGTGACCAATATTGATGTTTAAATAGTGGCGTGATGCTTCGACAGGCTCAGCATAACACCTGGTGTGTCTCCCTGAGGCTCTCGAAGGGGCACTTAAACTGATAAAAGAATTGATTAAGACAGAAATAAAGAGGTATTGAGTTGGAGATTCAGAGACAGAACATACTGAACACATCGATCGAAGAGGAAATGAAAAAATCCTATATGGATTATTCCATGTCGGTGATTGTTTCACGTGCCCTACCCGATGTCCGGGATGGTTTAAAACCCGTTCACCGTCGTATCCTTTACGGAATGATGGAGTTGGGGGTTGGATATAATCGAGCGTATCGTAAAAGTGCTCGTATTGTTGGAGACGTCATGGGTAAGTATCACCCCCACGGTGATTCTGCTGTATACGATTCCATGGTACGCATGACCCAGGAATTTTCCCTGCGTTATCCCCTGGTAGATGGTCAAGGTAACTTCGGATCAATTGACGGTGATAGTGCTGCGGCCATGCGTTATACAGAAGCTCGTATGAAGCGGATTTCCAGTGAGATGATGAAGGATCTTGAAAAAGAGACCGTAAAATTTATTCCCAACTTTGATGAAAGCCTTAAAGAGCCCACCGTACTGGCTGCAGTCATTCCCAACCTGCTTTTGAATGGTTCAAGTGGTATTGCTGTCGGTATGGCCACCAATATCCCCCCTCATAATATGAATGAGGTGGTGGATGCCATCGTCGCTCAAATCGACAATCCCGAAATCACTGTTCAAGAACTTATGGAACATATCAAGGGTCCTGATTTCCCAACAGCCGCAATTATTTATGGTGCTTCAGGTATTCGTGAAGCATACGAAACAGGTCGCGGAAAGATTACCGTCCGTGCCCGCGCTAATATCGAAGAGCATAAGAATGGGCGCTATAGCCTGGTCATTGCTGAAATCCCTTATCAGGTCAACAAGTCTTCGCTTATTGAAAAAATTGTCATGCTGGTTCGAACCAAAAAGGTTGAGGGTATCTCAGATATCCGTGATGAATCAGATAAAGACGGTATCCGGCTTGTGATCGAGCTAAAACGCGATGTGGTTCCAGAAGTTGTCCTGAATCTGCTTTACAAGCATACTCAAATGCAGGAGACCTTTGGTGTCATCATGCTGGCACTGGTGAATGGTTTACCCCGGGTGCTAACCTTGAAAGAGGTAATCGCTGAGTTTGTCAAATTTCGCCACGAAGTCATTGTAAAGCGTACTCAGTTTGAACTCAGAGAAGCCGAAGCCAGAGCTCACATCTTAGAAGGTTTAAAAATCGCGCTGGATAACCTTGATGCCATCATCAAGACCATTCGAGGTTCAAAAAACCCACCCGAAGCCAAAGTGGCCCTCGTCTCAAAATTTGGTTTGTCAGAGATTCAAGCTCAAGCCATTCTGGACATGCGTTTGCAGAAACTCACCGGTCTGGAACGCCAGAAAATTATTGATGAGTATACAGAAGTACTCAAGTTGATTGCCCGCTTGAACGAGATCCTCAACAATGTAGGTCTCCGGATGGAAATCATTAAAACGGAACTTCGTGATGTTCAGGAGCGTTATGGTGATCCACGACGAACAGAAATCGTTTTTGACGCCAAGGATTTCACTATTGAAGATATGATTGCTGAAGAAGAGATGGTGATCACCATTACTCATAACGGTTTTATCAAACGTTATCCCGTGAGTGGTTATCGTCGTCAAAACCGTGGTGGTCGAGGTTCAGCGGGGGCTAAGGCCAGAGATGAAGATTTTATCGAGCATCTCTTTACGGCCTCTACCCATGACTACATCCTGTTCTTTACAGATCGTGGAAAATGTCATTGGTTACGCGTCCACGAAATTCCACAGGCTGGCAAAGCAACCCGCGGACGTGCGTTGATCAACCTGCTGCGTGTGGATCAGGGCGAAAATGTCCAGGCCTATATTGCCGTAAGAGAATACTCAGAAGATCTATTTATCACCATGGCAACATCCAAGGGTCTGGTAAAGAAAACCGCCTTAACAGCATATAGCCGTCCAATGAAGGGTGGTATCTTTGCCATAGACATTCGTGAAGATGATCACCTCATTGATGCACAGATCACCTCTGGTGAAAATGACATTATTCTGGGAACCAGAAATGGCATGTCGATTCGCTTTAGCGAGACCAATATTCGTCCCACCGGTCGTAAAACCATGGGAGTTAAGGGTATTGAACTCAAAGGCGATAATGATAGCGTCGTGGGCATGATTGTCGTCCGTCGCGAAGGAACCGTCCTGGCCGTTTCTGAGCATGGTTTTGGCAAACGCACCGAAGTGATCAACTATCGTGTCCAGAATCGCGCAGGAAAAGGTATCATCACCATCAAGACCACACCCAAGGTTGGTAGTATGGTTTCTCTCCTGGAAGTTGTGGACAATGATGACCTCATGATTATTACCAGTCGTGGCGTGCTCATTCGCCAGCCGGTTTCCTCCATTCGCAGTATTGGTCGGAATACACAGGGAGTCAAATTGATTCGCCTGGACGACGGTGACTCCATTGCTGCAGTGACTCGGGTTCAGGAAGAGAAAGACCCTGCAGAAATTGATTCTGTTGAGGGAGAAACCCCTGAAGTTGAGCAAAAAGATATCTTTGACGGTGAGGGAGAAGCACCGCCAGCCGAATAAGGGAGTTGTTCCGTGGGACCTTCAACCTTTGCTGAACGGCTGAGCCAGATCCAAGATGAAGTAGCAGAAGCTGCTCATGGGGTTGGTCGGGCCAGTGAGGACATCACCCTGATTGGTGTCAGCAAGCGGAAGCCCGTGGAAGACATGCAACAAGCCTACAAGGCCGGGTTGCGTGATTTTGGGGAGAATAGAGCCCAGGAAGTTCGTGATAAATTTCCCGGGTTTAATCCCCCAGACATCGTCAGACACTTTATCGGGCATCTCCAGAGCAATAAGGTAAAGTACCTGCCTGGCAGGGTTGATATCATCCACACGATTGATTCCACACGTATTGCGGATGCTATTGATCAACGCTTTGGTGCTCAAGAACTGACAATACCTGTTCTTGTGGAGATCAATATCTCTGGCGAATCCAATAAAGAGGGGGTTGAGCCTGTTCAAGCCATGGAGCTGGCCGCGTATTGTGCTGAGAAGCCTCATCTTGAATTTCAAGGCTTGATGACCATTGGTCCACTCACTACGGATATTGGACGTATCAGACAGGCTTTTAGAGAGATGACACTTATTCATGAACAGGTGGCAAGACAGGTCGGAACCAGTGGCAAGACGGCTATTTTATCCATGGGCATGTCCAGCGATTTTAAAATCGCTATTGAAGAGGGTGCAACCCATATTCGTGTGGGAACCGCACTATTTGGAGACAGGGAATATTAAATGAGGAGGCAATTATGGGACGTTTAACCCCACAGGATATAAAAGACCAGGAATTTAAACAGTCTCCTCTGGGCTACAGTAAGGATCAGGTCAACGATTTCCTTGAAAATATTGCCGATGAGCTCGAAACCCTTATTCGTGAATCCAATGAAATCCATTTAGAAAATAAAGAGGCCCGCCTTGCGTTGACCACCTATAGGAATGTCGAGGACAGGTTGAAGGAGACTTTGCTCCTGGCACAGAAGACCGCCCAGGAGACCTTGAAAAACGCCCAAAACGAAGCCGATATCATCATCCGAAAAGCCAATACGGAAAAAGAGGCTTTACTTTTTGCTGCCAACCAGGATATTACTCAAATTCAGAATGAAATTCGCAGGCTGATGGCTCAGCGGGACTCGATTCTTATCAAGTTAAAGAGTAGTCTCAGGACTAATCTGGAAGTCCTTGAAGAAGAATTCTCCAGCCAGGATGACCCGGAGTCTTTTGAGGGAGATAGTAGTTCAGGTGACGAGCGTATAGTGGATTTTTCCAAAAACGATCTCATCATAGATGATTTGCCACAGGATCATGACGAGCCTGAAATCAATGTGATGGATTCTGAGGACTCAACTCGGGAATGAACCAAAACAGCATTATTCTTTGTGCACCAGAATTTCATGGCAGGCTTGAGCAAGCCTTTCCCCGGGGAACAATTGTCTCGTATTCAAAGGACATCGCTATTGGCCGGGAGCGGGTTGCTGAGCTGGATGACCAAGATCTTCGATATGTCACTCTCCTTTTTAAGGGAGTGCACTATATGATCTCAAACCAGCCGGTGAAGGATCATATAAATCTGTCGACGCAAAATCCCTTGATTGGTCCAGTTGATCTGACCAAAGGTCCCCGGTTTCCAGATATGTCTTCGGTTTATGAGGGGGACGATGGAATTGTAGCTGTATTGGGCGAGGATGAAGACCTTAAAAATTTTGATGAGCCCTGTGCCGCGGTTACAGGTGGTATTTGGGAAGCGATAGCCTTAAAACATAGGGGCTACAAAATTGAAGCCTGGATTATTGCCGATATTGAAAAATGGATCAGCGAAACATCAATAATTAATTAGATTAATCGAGATATTTGAACGACCCTCCGGGGTCAAGTGGAGGAAGCATGCAAAAGAATAGTGTTAATAAAGCAATCATCGTGGGGAGAATGGGTCAAAAACCTGAGTTGAAATATACTCCTGCACAGACTGCCGTCACAAATATTACCCTGGCCACCAATGAGACACGCAAAGATGCCAGTGGCAACAATATTGATTCAACTGAATGGCATCGCATTGTCGTTTTTGGCAAAACTGCAGAGTTTGTGGCAAACTATCTTGACAAAGGTTCCCTGATTTATGTTGAGGGTCGTCTTCAGACACGCTCCTGGGAAGATCGAGATGGCGTTAAAAAGTATACAACGGAAATAGTGGCCCTGACCGTAACTCCTCTTGGAGGTGGCAGTGGTGCTGGCTCACAAGGTGGTGGACGCAGCCAGGAAAATAGTGGCGGCTATAGCGGTGGAGCACCTTCAGGTGGTTCAGCTCCCAGTGGCAACCCCTTTGGTGGTGAAGACGACGAGCCTTTGCCATTCTAATTTCCGCAACCCATAATGTTTTATAATGAACAGGCCAGGATTCGAATCCTGGCCTGATTTTTTATTGATGACTGTAAATACTCCCCAACCCTGCCCCCTTTGCTTCCACTCTACACCAGGGCATTTTCACCGAGATTCCAAGCGCGAATATCTGCACTGTCCGGTCTGTGAGTTGGTATTTGCACATCCAGACTCCCACCTGAGTCGGGATGAGGAATTTAAGCGTTATGAGTTTCACCAGAATGATTTCGAAGACCTACGTTACCGTAAATTTCTCACCAAGATGAGTGAGCCCATGTTCAATCGAATTGCTGTGAACTCCGCGGGTCTTGATTTTGGTTCTGGTCCAGGTCCTTTGTTAAAGCGTATGTTCGAAGAACAGGGACATACCATGTCCCACTATGATAGCTTTTATACTCCTGAACAGGAGGTCTTCAATGAGAAGTATGCCTTTATCACCGCGACTGAGGTTGTTGAGCATCTCCATAAGCCCCTTGTAGAACTTGACCGTCTCTGGTCCTGCCTCCAACCCCAGGGATATCTCGGGATCATGACCAGCCTGCGTTTACCAGATCTTGATTTTGCAACCTGGCATTATATCAAAGATGAAACCCATGTTATTTTCTTCTCCCCAGATACCATGACATGGCTGGCCACTCATTGGGGTGCTTCTTTGGAGATCATTGGTGATTCTGTGATTATACTGCAGAAGCAGAATGATTCAGTGCGAAAGGCTGGGAATCGAATCCCCGCTTTGAAATAGCAAGGGTCTCATCCACAATGATAAAATATATCGATGTATTCCCCTTCACCCGTAGCGATAATGGCTTGTGTTTCCTGTTGCTGAGGCGTGCTCCTGACAATAGTTATCCTGGAATTTGGCAACCTGTTGCCGGAAAAATCAAATCTGGTGAAGCAGCCTGGAAAGCAGGTTTACGTGAACTTGAAGAAGAGACCGGGTTTACTCCCCAGCAATTCTATGCCCTGGATCATGTCTCATCTTACTATCTACACGCTACAGATGAGATCATTCATGTCCCGGCATTTATTGCTGAGGTCGAGTTTAAAGATCCTGAACTCAATCATGAGCATGATGCCTTCAAATGGCTGTTTTTTGAGGACACTCTCAAGAGCGCTTCCTGGACACCCTATCGAAAGGCGCTTGAGGCGATACCCCCACTGCTGGAAACTGCTCCTGCCCTGGCCCTGGCTCAGATCGACATCTCGACGGCTGTGAATGGACCCCTGATTAAAACCCCTAACATGAGGAATAAATAGCGTGGTACGATTAATACAGAGCCTTTTAACACAACTTACTGATTATTTCGATCCAGATCGACTTGGCCCCCTTTTGGGTAAATATTTGATGAACATTGTGGTTGGCGGGGTGGTGCTACTCCTGTTCTGGATTTTCTGGCGCATTATAAGAAGCTGGGTGCTTCCGCGATGGAATACCCGTCTGGATAAAACCAGTGCTGCTTTTGTTGAAACCGTTTTGAAGGCCTGTATTCTGACCGTTGCCGTGCTGGTGGCCCTTGGAACAGCCGGGGTTAGAACAACGGCTTTGCTTGCATCATTAGGCGTGTTCGGACTGACAATTGGATTTGCTGCCCGGGATATGCTATCGAATATCATCTCAGGTATTCTGATTTTTCTTGACCGTCCTTTCACTATTGATGACCTGGTTGAGATCGAAGGTCGCTATGGCCGTGTCCAGCGAATTTCACTGCGTTCTACACGAATCATCACCAACGATGGCAAAATGTTAGCGGTTCCCAATACCGAAATCATGACAAAGACGGTGATCTCCTACACAAACTTTCCCCACCTCAGGCTGGATATTGGCTTTACCGTTGGACTGAATGAAGATATTGATGAGGTGCGGGAAATCTTACTGTCCATGATTGCAAGCCAACCACAGTTTTTAAACTCCCCACCGCCACAAGTGGTGGTTACATCCTTAAACGATTACAATAATGCTCTGGAATTGCGGGTTTGGCTGGATGACGAACGGGACAATGCCCAGCAGCGCCTGAATTTACGTGAACTCGTCTTTAAGGAGCTTACAAATGCTCAGATAGAAATGCCCTTTGAGACGTTTCAAATCGCACCCCAGCACCTGACTGTTGATTTAAAGAAAGATGTAACGGACCCAGCCTAATCGCTAAGAGGGTGCATCATACGCAAAGAAAGGGAGTAGAATAGTGATCCATATTTCAAAACAAAAACGAGGTGATTATGGAATGGCTTAATTGGCTGGGGATCATTTTTTGTTTATCGCAGTCAGCAATGTTCTCGGGTTTGAACCTTGCTTTTTTCAGTGTCCCACGGCTCCGACTGGAGATTGAAGCAGGCCATGGTAGCCGTGAGGCTCAAAAAGTGTTAAAAATGAGGGAAGATTCAAATTTTCTACTCAGTACCATTCTTTGGGGAAATGTTGGCATCAATGTACTATTAACCCTGCTATCCAATTCAGTGATGGCTGGCATGGCAGCCTTCCTCTTCTCCACAGTATTAATTACCTTTTTTGGTGAAATTATCCCTCAGGCATATTTTTCTCGACATGCACTGAAAATGGCTGCCATTCTTACCCCTGTTTTAAAGATCTATCAGTTCATCCTTTATATTGTGGCCAAACCATCTGCCAAACTCCTTGATGTATGGCTGGGTGCTGAGAGCATTCAGTATTTCAAGGAGAAAAGTCTGAAGCAACTCATTCGCAGGCATGTTGAAGAAAGCCATGACATTGATCAGGTTGAAGGAATCGGTGCCATCAATTTTTTGTCCATAGATGATCTGTTGATTGGAGAAGAAGGGGAACCCCTGCATCCGGAAAGCATTATCACCCTGCCTGTCAAATCCGGCCAACCCGAATATCCCCCCATTAAAAAATCTGTGGATGATCCTTTTCTACTCAAGTTGAACAAATCCAAACGGAAATGGGTCGTCATTATAGATGAGCTTCAAAAGCCACGCTTTGTGGTTGATGCCGATGGGTTTATCCGAGCCGCCCTCTTTGATCCGGAAACTTTCAATCCAGATGATTATACCCACCGTCCAATTGTGGTCTCCAATTCCAGCAGCCCCCTGGGTGAGGTTATCAAAAGATTTGAAACTGTAACAGCAGATCATGAGGATGATGTGATTGCCAATGATGTGATAGTCGTGTGGGGTAAGCAAAAACAAATCATTACCGGGGCTGATATCTTGGGTCGTCTGATGCGAGGTATAATCAAAGGACATGATCCTGATCATCTGGATCGCACCACAACCTGATTCCCAAGGTAACTGCTTTCTTCAGTCACTGAAGTTCTTCTGGTGGAGCTGTTATTTCACATCCAGATGATTTTGAGGGATTCGTCGCCTGCCCTCGCTCTGGTAAAAATTTTACTAAAAAATGAGAATTATCACTTAAACCCTTGATTTTTTTGTCCAAAACCTCTCTTTTAGCCCCTTTTATTCCACAAGATACGGAAACCCCCTCATTTAAAACCACAATATGTAGTATCACTTAAAGCATTTTCTTAAGTAGTCGCTATAAGTGCCTAAAAAACAGTTGTATTTTCTTGACAAGATTTTATTAGCTCGCTAAATTCTTTACGAATGCGGTGCAGGACAGGTTACACTCCGCATAAAATTGGAAGCGATGTTAAGTCGGAAGAGGCTGCGTATGAAGCGATACAGCTTACAAGTACTGTTATTGGCTCTAACCCTGACATTTGTACAGTGCTCAATGTTCGGTGGAAAATCCAAACCGGAAGAAGAGTCATGGGACAAATCGTCAGCACGACGTGATTCAACAACCCGTGCTGAATCTGCAGGTGTCGATGCTCAGGGGACTGATGAATCTGCCTGGCAGAGTGGTGAACAAGCTGATAACCTGATCTATAATCTTGATCAACTTAGAAATAAGAAACCAGAAGCTGGCGAATCCGCTGATTTTGTCACCAGCGAAATCAACTATGAAGTCAAACGTCTCGCTGCTGAATTAAAATATGTCAAAAAGAAATTGACCGAACTTCAAACTCAGAGTGAAGTCTGGACAAACCCCTTAAGTATATATAGTAAAGAAGTACATTTAGAAAATGGCACCAAGCTGTTTGGAGATGTCATCGATCAGGACAAAGATAATATCCAGGTCAAAACGCTTATTGGTGTGCTATCCGTCTCCCGGGATCAAGTCCTACGTATTGTAGATAACATTCCTACCTCCGATGATGCTCCTGCTGTTACGGCTGGAGATGCAGCTCGAGGTGGTGCTCCCATGAACATCAATGGTGATCGTGCAAATATGGCCGGAACCCAGGATGTCAAGGGCGAAACACGGGATAGCAAATATACAGGCAACGTCGTTTTATCCGGCAGCATCAAAGAACGCAAGGACCGCTCCGGGAATACCATCCTGTCAGGAGTGGTAAAAAATATTGGTGGTCGTCGAGCTGACTTTGTGAAAGTAAATTTTCTGTTCAGAATTAACTGGAGTGGTGATACACGCGAACTTACAGCATTTGTCAAAGGCTCTCATCATGTATTCTCCAGCGGTGTCAATACTGACACATCTCTATTTCCCGGTGCCAGTGGTGAATTTGAACTTTATGTCCCCAATTCATTTGGCTCCTTTATAGGATATAGCTATTCCATCGATTGGGAAGAGCATGATATCTAAACATTCACTTATCGTAACGCTTTCTCTGGTAACCCTTCTGGGACTCATGGCTTGTACGCCAAAAGAACCTGCCACACCTGCTCCAAGTATTGAGCAGATGAAATTGCAATCCCAGATGAAAGCACTTTCAGCCGAGGTTGTCAAATTACGGGAATCCCGGGAAGAGGTGGAACTCCTCAAAGCCAGTATCGCTGCCATGGATACACAGATTGCCATCTATCAAACCAAGTTGGAAGAAAAAGCTGAACAACCCGTTATTGAAGTGGTCGCAACTCCCCGTGATCCAGATATTATCAATCTTAGAGGCAATATTTATGTGCTGATTCGGGAAATAGATTCCTTGAAAGAAGGCATGAAGAATTTATTGCTCTTAAATGACTCTCTTGAAATTCAAATAGAGCAACTCGCCCTGGAAACCCATGCAGGTGTGGTTATGGAACCAATTGCCAAAAAGATGGTGCCTGTGGAGGCCAAGCCCGAACCGGTAAAAGTAAAAACCATACTTCAGGTGACAGAGACTGCTCCAGTTGAGAAGAAACCAGTTTCAGCCGTTATCCTTTCCTCCAAGGCTCGCGGTTATACTTTAAATACAGAGTATCGCATGGCGTACAATGATGCGCTCAATAATTATTTCAATAAAGATTTTCTGGAAGCCATTCAGGAGTTCCGGATTCTGATCGAAAGAGAACCTTCCGGTGCTTATGCAGATAATGCCCAATACTGGATCGGTGAATGTTACTATTCTTTGGAAGATTATGAATCTGCAGTTACCGAGTTTGAAAAAGTCTTCACTTTTGCGGAAAACAATAAGAGTGATCACGCACTTTTCAAAATCGCCATCAGTTATCAGCAACTCGGTCGTTATATGAAGGCCCGAGAAAGCATGGAGCATTTTCTCTCTGAATATCCTGATAGTGAACTGGCAAATCAGGCCCGAGACTTCCTAAAGGGAAATCGCTAGAACTAGAACTATGAAAATGCAGCCAACATATATCATCCTGACTATCCTGCTCTTTGGATTGACTGCTTTTGGTCAAACCAATCCTGGAAGTCTACTCTATGATATTGGCATAAGAATAGAAGATACTACCAAACTTGATCCTGACCTGAATCCCGATACCCTTGATTCCCCTGAATTGTTGGGGCAGCAGATGGAACTGGAAGAAGAGTTAAATCGATATCAGCATAAATTAGCTGAGACTGAAGTCCGTTTGAGATACCAGACCCAGGTAATTGACAGTTTGCAAACTGAGATTGCTCAGATTAGAGCTGCTGGAGAAACTGATCGTGCCTTATTAAGCACTCGAATCACCAGCTTGGTTGGTCAACAGGAAAATGCCCGAAAAACCCCAGATTTTACACCTGGCGAAAGCCAATCCTCAGATAGTGTCTTTGCTGAATTGCACACGCCCTGGAAGCATGCCAATGTAACAACTGCGCCTGCCATCCAGACATATTCTGGTCCAAGAATGAGTGAGCGTGAAGAACAGGCCGCATACAGAAGTGGACTCACAAAGTACCACCAGGAACTTTACTACCAGGCCATTGAAGATTTTAACAACATCGTTAGAAGTGGTGTTGATGTGACCATGCGCGCCAATGCTCAGTATTGGGTTGGTCGCTGTTATTTTGAAAAAGGACTTTATGATGAAGCGATTAGCGCGCTTGAACAAGTGCAACGCTTCGAGAATTCTGACAAGCTGGATGATGCTCTCGTTATGATCGGTCTGGCATTTAAAAACAAGAATCGTCTACCGGAAGCCAAGCTGGCATTTCAAGAGCTGGTTTCCCGTCATCCAGGAAGTGAATATTTGACCCTGGCCAGACGATTTGTGCAGGAATGATACGAGATGAGAGGCTGATCCTGGAGATCATCATATGAAAACATTAAAGCATATATTGATTTTAGTTATTCTTACTTCGGGCATGGCTGTTTATGCGCAGACAAGCTTGAATTACTCCCGGCCGGGACCCATGATGCATATTCCAACATCCAGCCTGTATAACGAGTCCTATTTATTACGTCTTGGGGTTGCTGCTCAGTCGACCCGCGGCGCCTTTGAAACCGAGTTCTGGAACAAGGGGTTCTTCCTGGAAACTGATATTACCCGTGATTTCCGTCTGGGGCTCTCTGCTATCCAGTCTGGATCCAGTGCCAACGAAAATGATATCGCCCTGCATATCCAAAACCGACTACTGACGTATGGTGAAACCGCTGTTGGGATTGGCGTAAATGATATTAGCGTTAGCAATACTTCAGCAGACACTTCTGGTATTGAAGAACGTGTTCGCAATCTCTCCTACTATATGCTGCTCAGTCGTGAGAACAGTTTTTCCGAGTACAATCTCAAAACTTATCTGGGTATTGGCTCTGGTCGTTATGGCTCCAATTTTGGAAAATTTGACATTGATACGACCACTAGCGCTACCGGTGATACCATTAAGACCCCAAAAGCTAACAGTATTGGCTTCTTTCTGGGGCTATTATTGAACACCAATATTATGGCTGATCGTGGTGGTCTAGATTTCATTATTGAATTTGATGGTGTGGGTATCAACGCTGGTGTGAAGATACCATTGACCCATGAATACCATATCAATCTGGGTTTCTCCAACATGCAAAATTTACCCTATCTGGGTGAGGATCGTGAGAACCCACCCGGTATAGGAATCGGACTTGATTATTTTCTACCCCGTGTCAAATCGGCTGCCAGTAAACAACGTGGTGGTATCAAGGTTTCAGGCGTTGTCACTGAAGACGGCTTGCCCATGCGGACGGTAATTGACTCCAGTTGGCACAAGGCCCAGGAACGTCAATTGCTGGTTCTTAGGGACTCCCTGAGAATGTCTAGCGCTGAAATTGAACAACTCAACCGTATGGTAGAACATCTAGAACAAAGAAATCAGGTCTTGGAAGATTCGGTGGCCTCTCTCCAGTTGGCACGCCATGTTTCCGATGCCCAGATCAACCAGGCTTTGAAACACCTCTCTCGCTCGTTGCGTCTCTTCTATAACGAGGAATATGATGATGCTCTGATTGAGATAAATGAAGCTTTGGAGTACAATCCAAACCTGGCTTTAGCCTATGCCAGACGGGGGTCAATCTATTACAAGCTAAATCAGATCGATAGAGCAACCATCAATTGGAACATTGCGCTTCAGATCGACCCCGGATATGACGAAGTACGTAATATCCTGCGTGCTTTAAACGAGAATCGGTTGCGTTCAGCCGTTTCCGCAAGGGATTAACAGGAAAAGGATTAGCATATGGATTTTGCAACCATTATTGGGTTATTATTCGGTTCAGGCTTGATTGGATACGCCGTATTTGAAGTATCTCAAGTTCTCCCAAACGGTGTGATGACCTTTGTGGACGTCCAGTCTCTCATGATTGTATTGGGTGGTACTATTGCCGCCACAGCCATGGCCTTCCCTGTTAAAGAAGTACTCTCGCTGTATACCAATCTCTGGGCCGTTTTTAAAGGTGACAATCACAATGATAGTGACACACTTCGTGAATTAGTTGAATTGGCTGCCGTTGCCAGAAAAGGTACAGCTGATCTTGAAAAAGCCACGGATGGTATAAAAGACTGGTTTATGAAAGACGGTGTACAGATGATTGTTGATGGTCTCCCTGAAGAAGATATCCGCAATATCATGGAGACACGGGTGGTCAATCGGGAACTTCGTGAAGATGCTGAAGCCAATGTGTTTAAGACCATGGGGGTATTCTCACCAGCCTTTGGTATGGTTGGAACCCTGGTAGGTCTGGTGGCCATGCTTTTTGCCATGGGTGCTCCATCTGATGGAAGTGGTGGAAATGACGATCCTGCAGCAAAATTGGGACAATCTATGGGTGTTGCCCTGATTACCACCTTTTATGGCGCTCTCTTTGCCAACCTGTTCTTTTTACCCGTCGCAGCAAAACTGCGCTCTCGCATAGATAAGCGAAATATTACTCAGAATATGATTATTGATGGGGTTGTAATGCTCAAGGTCAAAAAGCATCCCATCCTGGTGAGAGAATTCTTGAACTCATATCTTGCACCACGTGACAGGGTTTACGAGGACTAAATGGCAATTGAACCAAAAAAGAAGCAACAACAGGACGAAGGCGGCTGGCTTACCACCTATGCTGACATGATGACCCTGCTCATGACTTTTTTCGTGCTCCTTTTTGCAATGTCCACTTTGGATCCCGTCAAGCTGGAGCAATTTGGTGATTCAACTAAAAAGGACAAAGGATCCGCAAAGAAGTCCAAAAAGGTTTCCTTAAGTCAGATTAATAAAGAAGTAAAAAAATTAGTGGTGGAGCAGGAGCTTTCGAGTCAGGTCACAGTTTCTATGAATGCCCGGGGGGTTACCCTGGGAATTGCCAGCGATCTAGCTTTTGGCTCAGGAACTGCCATCCTTTCAGGACCAATTAAATCATTTCTTGTGAAATTGGTCAGCACCATGGAAAAGGCGACTTACGCCATTGCAGTTGAAGGACACACAGACAATGACCCAATACGGTCGAGTCAGTTTCCGTCCAACTGGGAGTTATCTGCCGCCAGATCCAGTGCCGTGATTCGGTATTTAACCGAACAGGGTATTGCTGCTGATAAATTCCGGGCTATCGGTTTTGGCGATACGGTACCATTGGTCGCAAACGATACTCGCGCGAATAAAGCGAAGAACAGACGCGTTGATATAACATTTCTAACGATCGGTTAATGATAACCAGCGCTAGAAACGAGGAGAAGCATATGAAGTATCCAGCATTTAAACACATCATAACAGGCGGTATTATTACCACACTGATTTTGATCTCTCAGGTGTTCGCACAACCGAGCGCCAATAAAGAGGTGCTTTCTCAAAAAATACTACTGGAGAATACTATTCATCAAAGAGTGAGTGATGCTGTTTACCGTATCCTGCGTCATGAAAATTTCATCGTCAATGTCAACGTGGTCATGGAAGCAACACCTACTCAGAAATATACAACTGTTTATGAAGCCCCTGGATCAAAAAAGGAAAAAGTTAGTCCTGAACAAGAAATTTTTAAGCAATCCCTGAGCAAGACACCGGGAATGAGCAAATCATCCAGTGTAAAAACTGAAGATGCTGGTGCCCAAAAAACCCGGACTGTTCTCAAAAAGCGTCCCATTAAAACTGATGTACCATCTGATATACCTGGATTTCCTGGAATACAGTCACCAGGTTTTGAATTATATGAAGAAGAGGTTCCTGTCGAAGTAGACAACAATGAAGATGTTGTTTTTGCGGCAGCCGAAGACCTGGACGAAATAGCAGAAATCCCCGATACCACAAACAGCGAAGTCGCAGCTGAGGCAAGCCTATCTCTGGAAGAGAATGAAGTCATCCTCGAAGAAGATATTAAAAGCGTCAGCGAAAACACCGATAACCAAACCATTGTGAGCTATTCACAAAGCACCAATCCACAATTATCCCGTCATACAGTAGCCAGTATAAGTGGTCCCAACCTGAGCGTAAAGAAAATGGAGTTAACCGTTATTCTGGAAGACCCCATCTCCCCTCAAATAATTGAAAACATTCGCACCGTCACTATGGTTGCTGCCCATTTCAACCGCCAGCGCGGTGACAAGCTGCAGGTTATGACGGCGGATTTCCAGGGTTCCAACAAGAGCAAACCTGATACAGAACAACTTTTACTAAAATCTATTGCTGAAAAAATGACAGCAATTGAAGCTCGTCAGAAAGAAGAAACTGAAAATAAGCGTATCAAGGATCTGGAATCTCAGCAAGAGCGGATGAAGCTTGACCAGGCCAATAAAGAAGCACGCGATGCTGAAATGGCTCGTATTCGTCTGGAAGAAGCCGAAAAACAGAAAGCCCATGAGGCTGAACTGGCTCAACTTCGGAAACAGGAAGAAGAGCGAATTCGTCAGAGAGAACGAGAATTAACCGACCTTCGCGAGCAAGAGCAAAACCGTCTCACGGAAGAACGGCGACAACTTTTTGAAGCACAACAGTCACAAGCCCAAGATCGGCTGCGTCAGGACTCCCTGAGGCTGGCGCTTCTCTCAGAACAACTTAATGACCTTAAAAAGCAACTGTCAGCAGTGGATCTGGAAGAAGAACAACGGTTGAAGCTTGAGCTGGAACAAAAACGTAGAGAAGCTGAAAAGTCAGCCATCAAAGATCGCGAGAACAAGCTTAAACAACAGATGGATGAACTTCAGAACCAGAGACTTCAGGCGACCATGATGCCTGAGGATGAAGATGATCTCCTCTGGCCATTTATTATTGGTGCTGCTGTTCTGGTTGGATTGGCTGTGATTATAGGTGCCCTCATGGGTGGCCGTCGTCAGGCTCCAGAATTACCTCCTTCACAGGACATGGCCCAGGCCCCTGTAGAGCCCGAACCAGCTCCTGAAGTAAAAGCTGAACCTGAAGAAGAGGAAATTCCCGAACCAGAGATTGATCCTGATTTGATTGATGAAGTTGATAGTATTAAAAAATCAGTCGTTTCTCTGGCTGTAAGCAAGCCGGGTTCGGCCTCCAGTATCGTCAAAGACTGGCTCCAGGACACTGGTGAGGCTGAAGAAGAGGATGCAGAAGAGGCTGAGGAAGAAGAAAAGTCTAATGGTAAAAAGAAAAAGAAGGGGCAAAAATAATGGCTACCCCAAAAAAATTAGCCGGCATTGATAAAGCCGCAATTCTTTTTGATATATTGGGAGCACGTCTTGCAGGACAACTGTTCCCCAATTTGAGCGATCAGGAGATCATAGCGGTTCGCCAGCGTGTGCCTCAAATAAAAAATGTCCCTTTCGAATTTAAGAAGCTGGTTCTTGAGGAATTTTACTTCTCCTTTATGTCCAAGAAATTTGCCGCAGAGGCCAAGGATGCGACCTCCCAGCCCTTTGCTTTTCTTGAAGGAATGTCTGAAGTTCATCTCGCTTATTTGATTCGATCAGAACCAACTCGTTCTATCTCCATACTCCTGGCCCAACTTCCCACAGAAATGCAGGGTCGTTTACTTCAGAGACTTCCCACTGAAGTCCGCACAGAAGCCATGGTTGATCTTGGAAAAATTAAGGATGTTCCCCTGGAAGCTGTTCTGGAAGTGGCCTCAGAATACCGTGATAAAGCCAAGCAGATTCCATCTCAAGCTGAATATTCAGAAGGTGGTGGCAAGGCAATGGCAGGTCTATTGGGAACCATGGACGCCAAAGAACAACGACAATTTCTTGATTATCTCTCCCAGGAAGATCCTGAGTTGGCCAAGGAGGTGAAAAAGCATCACTTCACCTTTGAAAATGTGCCCATGCTCCCGGAAAATATCCTCAGAGATATATTCAATAGTCTGGATTTAGATGATGTTGCTCTGGCATTAAAGGGGCAGGATCAGGAATTCAGTGATAGGGTTCTGGAAAACTTGCCTCAAAAGAAGCAGGCCATGTATGAACCCAAAGAAGGACCCGTTTCTCGCAAGCAGGTGGAGGGAGCACAAAAGAAGGTTGTGGAATTCATCCTACAAATGGACGCTGATCCTAACAATGATTTCAGTATCGAGGAGTTCGCCGAGGCCGACTTTATCGAGTAGCTAGCTGACAAAGATATCTCCGCTGTCCTGCACTAGCGAGATAGGAGGGGAGGCAGTCCGCCCGGACTGTCCTCCCTTCCGCTGTTTTTGGGCTGAACCTAGAGCTCAAGTCCCAAAATATCGATCACCGGCATCCCCTAGTCCAGGGACGATGTAGCCAACCTCATTTAATCGTTCATCTATAGAAGCAGTAAAAATGGATACATCAGGATGCTTTGTAAAGACTTCTTTTATGCCTTCTGGAGCGCAAATTAGAGTCAACAGTCTCACGTCTGAAGCACCTCTTGCTTTTAACAGGTCAATAGCAGCACACGCACTTCCCCCTGTTGCCAGCATAGGATCCATGAGAAAACAGCTATGTGCCGATGTTGAAAAATCCGGTAAGTTTTTGTAGTAATATTGGGGTTCTAGACTCTCTTCATCCCGATACAGCCCCACAAAACCTACCTGTGCATCTGGTAAAAGACTAAGACCGATATCAACCATTGCCAGGCCTGCTCGTAGAACAGGGATAAACCAGATGTCATCAGCGAAAACCATTTCAGTCGTTTTTTGAAGGGGTGTTTCTACACTTTTCTCAACTGTGTTTAATGATTCAGTCGCTGCCATGAGAACCATGCTGCTGAGTCGCTGGGCTGCTTCTCTAAATCGCTGACTGTCAGTGTCTTTACTTCTCAGGATGGCTAAGTTGTGTGAGACGAGTGGATGAGATTTCAACTCAATGACTTGGGACAACAGACACTCCGAATTTATGGTTTTAAAATGCTTGTACTAAAAGTAATCCCGGATAA
>JADHUM010000022.1 GCA_016784545.1 Candidatus Neomarinimicrobiota bacterium | reverse complement strand
TATATGGAAAAACTTACACTATCAAGGGTAAGGCAGATTCCAGTTATATCAGTGGTGTCGCTAATTACGTCGATATGAAAATGAGAGAAGTTGACGATGGTCCCAATACTGCTTCGGCTGAGGGGAAGATAGCCATTCTAGCTGGAATGAACATTACTGATGAGTTGTTTTCAGCACGTCAGGAGAATGAAAAGTTAGCAAATCGATTCGAGGAGCGCGTACAGGCACTCACCGAACTCATTGACGAAACACTTAGCACTTAGGCTTAGAATTCCGTACAACGGTGTGTCAGCACCGAGTTCCTGTTTACAGGCATAAAATTCCCAGAGGTTTTCATTCTAATATGAAAGGTGAAACCTATGGATTTTTCCCAATTCCTGCCCCTCATTGCTGTCATCTTGGGCTTCGGCATCGCTATACCCCTTGTATCCTATTCCTTTAAACAAAACGCGAGAAATGCTGGTATGCTGGCTGAACAAATTCTTGCCACAGCCGAAAAAGACGCCATCTCAATCAAGAAGGAAAAAGAGCTGGAAGCAAGGGATGAAGCCATAAGTATCATTCACCAGGCTGAAGACGAGGCCAAGGTAAAACTGCAAGAAGTTCGTGAGTCTCAAAAAAACATCTCTAACCGTGAGATCAAGCTGGATAACAAATCGGAAGCTCTGGACAGAAAAGAAGTGGAGATTCGGAAAGTAGAAGCTCAGGTTTCCCAATCATTAAGTGAGATTGAAGCAGAAAAGCAACGCTACGAAGATATACTCAAGGAAGAGAATGAGAAGCTTGAGCGAATTGCCCGGATGACCCAGGAAGAAGCCAAAAATAGCCTCATTGAAAATTTAAAAGAAGTTGCCCATGCTGAAGGCGCAGTGGTTGCCAAACAAATTCGTGAGACCGCTATATCCAATGCAACCAAGGAAGCGAATAAAATTGTCATTTCTGCCATCCAAAGATCTGCTGCAGATCATACAGCAGAATCAACCGTTTCAGTTGTGGAATTACCTTCGGATCAGATGAAGGGTCGGGTCATTGGACGTGAAGGAAGAAACATCCGTACCTTCGAACAGCTTACTGGTGTTGAGCTCATTGTTGACGATACTCCTGAGGCAGTTGTGCTTTCAGGTTTTGATCCCGTCCGTCGGGAGATTGCCCGGGTAGCCCTGACAAATCTGGTTCAGGATGGACGTATTCACCCCGCACGAATTGAAGAAATGATTGCAAAAGCGACAGCCGAAGTGGACGAGGAGATGCGGGTTGCAGCAGAGGAGGCTCTGGCAGAATTACATTTGCCAGCATTCCATGCTCAAATTATGCAGCTTATTGGTCGGCTTAAATATCGGACAAGTTATGGACAGAATATCTTGAAGCACAGTATTGAGGTAGGTTGGTTAACCGGTCTCATGGCATCAGAATTAGGCCTGGATGGCGTAATGGCCAGACGTGCTGGGTTTCTCCATGATTTAGGGAAAGCAATTGACAGGAATACCGACGGCACCCACGCCTTGATTGGCGGGGAGTATGCCCGCAAGTATGGTGAACCAGAAGCCGTTATTAACGCTATTGAATCTCACCATGAAGAAGTGCCTATGACAGGACCCATTTCAGCGCTTGTTCAATCCGCAGATGCCATAAGTGGTTCCAGACGTGGCGCTCGTGGTGATACACTGGAGAGCTATATAAAACGACTTCGGAATCTTGAAGGCATTGCAACAGGTTTTGACGGTGTTTCCAAATCATATGCTATCCAGGCTGGCCGTGAAGTCAGGGTTATGGTTGAAAGTGACAAGATTGATGACACGAGAGCACAATCATTGAGCATGGAAATTGCCGGACGCATAGAAGCAGAAATGACCTATCCAGGTCAGATCAAAGTAGTCGTGATTAGAGAATCAAGGAGTACTGCACTTGCCAAATAGTCCGCTTATCCTCAGTGGAAAAGAAGTGTCCCTGGCCGTTAAGTCTGACCTTAAGGGTCGAATCGAGAAACTTGCTGAAAAGGGAATCAAGCCTGGATTAACAGCAGTGCTGGTTGGGGAGGATCCCGCCTCTCAGGTTTATGTGAGATCTAAAGAGCGACAGAGTGCCAAGCTGGGATTCAATTCTCAGGTACTTAGACTGGATGCGACAACTTCTCAGGACGAGCTATTGAAAGTTGTTCAGGATCTCAACAGAGATGATATGGTCCATGGCATTCTGGTTCAATTGCCACTTCCTAAGCATATTGATTCACAGATGATCATTGAGACCATTGATCCCAACAAAGACGTTGATGGTTTCCATCCTGTAAGTGTAGGTAAGCTGGTGTTGGATTTAGATGGATTTGTCTCCTGCACACCGGCTGGAATTCTTGAAATCATGAAGTATTATAAGATTGAAACTTCTGGCAAGCATGTTGTAGTAGTCGGTCGTTCAAACATTGTGGGTAAACCCATGGCCAATCTCATGATTCAGAAAAAGGATCTGGGAAATGCCACCGTGACATTGGTTCATACCAGGACACCTGATATGGGTGTGCACACACGTCAGGCTGATATTCTGATTGCTGCAGCTGGTGTCCCAGAATTTATCACTGAGGACATGGTCAAAGAAGGTGTAGTTGTGATTGATGTGGGGATTAATCGGGTTGATGATAATAGTACTGAAAAGGGATATCGTCTGGTTGGCGATGTTGATTTCGCAAATGTTTCAGGAAAATGCGCTGCCATCACGCCTGTTCCAGGTGGTGTGGGTCCCATGACCATCGCCATGTTGCTCTCAAACACGGTTAAATCGGCTGAGAACAGTCTGAAATAGATTTACAAGGGGAGAGGCTGAGTATACCTTGCCCTGCCATATTCGCGCCCGTAGCTCAGCTGGATAGAGCGTCGGTTTCCGGTACCGAAGGCCGCAGGTTCGACTCCTGCCGGGCGTACATCCAAACCATATACCTGCGGCATGCAGGATAAGTAGCGTTCGAACCGAAGTGTATCGGAGGAAGGCGAGCGCAGCACGTAGTGCGGAGGCACAGCCACTCCTGCCTGCCAGGCCGAAGCTTGAAAAGCGTAGGCTGGCCGGGCGTACTAATCTACGCCCCCGATTGGGGGCTACGATTAGCAATCTAATCCCTAATAGGGAATATGGTCTTTTTCCAACTATTAATATGAAGTTATTTTACTTTATATTTTCTTTCACTAAAATGATGTTATCGTCTTCATTTTGTCCCATACGCTCTCAATAAATCTTCAACATCCTTTCTCCCTTTTTTAATGGCGAGGTCCAAGGGTGTTTCATACTTAAAAATAGCTTCAGTATCTGCACCGGCTTCAAGGAGTACCTTTACCTGCTCAAGTGAGCCATACTGGACTGCTTCATGCAAAACGGGTTTCCAGAAACCATCACGTGAATTGGGGTCAGCGCCACGCTCGAGGAAGAGTTTCAGGATTTCAATCCGGCGTCCCCTACCGATGGCACTATGAATAGATATATCCTCGGTTTGAATACCATGATCCAGGAAAAGTTTCACAATATTCAGCTCTGTGTCAGGATCCAGATCATCCTGAAAGGCATAACTAAAATTACGACTATTAATCTGTGCCCCTCGGTCAAGAAGATCCTTCACAACTGATATTCTACCTTGTTCGGCAGCCCACTGGAGAGCCGTTGCCTCTTGGTAGCCAGCGAGATTCACATCCGCACCCTGCTCTAAAAGGTAGTTCACAATAATGTCATCGGCTTTCCAGATCGCCAAATTCAGGGGTGTTTCCATGTGGTAGGTTTTATTATTAACATTGACTTCTTTTGCAAGTAGATACTTACACACTTCAAAATGATTGTTTTGGATAGCTTCTGCTAGTGCCTTTTCAAGCACATTATTTTCAATCTCACCAAATTGCTTTCTTTTAAAATACTCAAACCTGAGTTTTAAGAGCTGACCTTTCTGTGCACACTGAATCAACATATCAGTGTTTTCTGCAAAAGGGTCATTGCTTGTGACGGTGTTATCTGGAAATATGGTATTTAAGATGAGCAGCAATGCACAGATGGGAATCAGCCAGATCAGACCCATTCCAATGACCTCACTTGATCCTGCTTTGTTAGCCTCTTGCTCAAGCATTTGTAGATAGGTGTCCTTCTGGGTTTTGCCATACCAGATTTGGACAGTTGCCACAGCAAGGAAAGGTATAATTCCAAGAAATGGACCATTAGGAAGAAACACTGCTACAAGTACCTCGAGCAGCATGACAACGATTCCTATAGCGATAGTTGTTTTACTTTTTTCAGGTTTGCCAAACCGGCGAAAATTGCGTGCCATTAAAATGGCAGATGCTGCCGGTGTTCCAATAAATGCAGCTAATGCGACTTGTCGCTGACTATAAAGCATGACTTGACCCATAAGATCCCCCTTACTGATATCATTTGGTGATAGTCAAATATAAATTTTCACGAGACGCTTGCCATGGTTTTTGAATTCTAATCAAGCACTATATTTTTGGAGACTTTTCGACAAAAGACATTTATTCTTGAAAATAGACCCCTGGATTCCGAGCTAAGTTTGTGTTTTGTAGCCCTGGATTAAGATATATAGAACTAAGGTTTCCAGGGCTGTTTCGTATTAATTTGAATAGGCAAGGGAGTCAAAAAAAAGAAATCGAATGTGACATGCTTCAATTCATTTCATACATTACACACCACCCTACCTGGCATGATCATCTGCCACTAAAGAGATTATTACATCTGGAGGATTTGAAAAAGTGCAATCTCAAACAGATTTGAAGTGGTTCCATAGCATACCTAAAATTGAGCTTCACCTGCATCTTGAAGGTGCCATTCCTCTATCTACGATGTGGGAGCTGGTAAAAAAGTATGGTGGGGATCAATCTGTTGCAGATATTGACGCACTTAAAGAAAAGTTCAGGTATACTGACTTCCCACATTTCATTGAGACCTGGATCTGGAAGAACCAGTTTATTCGTGAATATGATGACTTTACACTCATGGCAGAGGCAGTTGCCCGAGAACTATCGCGCACGAATATTCGCTATTCGGAAGTCTTCTACTCCCCACCAGATTTTGCAAAATATGGATTAAACCCCCAGGAAATCACCCTAGCCATCCGCAAGGGTATTGACCTGGTCCCAGAGGTTGAAGTGGCACTTATTGCCGATCTCGTTCGTGATTTTGGTCCAAAAATGGCTGAGATCACTTTGTCCCAGATAAGAGAAGTAACTGAACAGGGTGTGATCGGAATAGGTCTGGGGGGTTCTGAACAAGATTTTCCAGCTGAATGGTTTGCAGATGTATTTGAACATGCCAGAAAATTTGGATTTCGAACCACTGCTCATGCAGGGGAGGCAGCTGGATCATCCAGCATTTGGTCTGCCATCAATAGTTTAAAAGTAGACCGCATAGGTCATGGCACACGAGCTTTTGAAGATCCCAAGCTTGTTGAATTCCTGTCTGCCCATGGCATTCCACTGGAAGTATGCCCACGCTCAAATGTCTGTACTGGTGCCGTAAACTCAATTCAGGAGCATCCGGTAAGACAATACGTTGACCAGGGCTTATCCATCACTATTAATACGGATGACCCGGTCATGTTTGATACCTCGCTTCCACAAGAATACAGTGCACTTGTCAGCAACTTAAAATTTTCCCACGAGGAAATTAAAAGTTTGATTCTTAATGGCATAGAATCCTCCTGGCTGACACCAGATCAGAAGCTAAACTTACAAAAGCAGTTCGTCTCCGATCCTGCCTGGGATAGATACGAGTAAACAGTTCAATCGACCCGTACGATGGCTGAAATCCCATTTCTCTGTTAATTGATATGCTAAATTAAGCTTCTTTTAGTAAAAAAATGCTTGCGAAGGAGCAAGTGCTAATTTACGTTAGTTGTAGGGTTGTTGGTACAACGTACTCACTCATATATTTTACATTTTTCACATGACTTTTTTTTCATTTAAAAGGGGAAATACAATGAGACAAATCATGCATAGGAAATTTCAATTGTCCCTTAACCTCCTGTTATTAATCGGAATATTAAGCGGATGTAGTGGAACACCAGAAACCGAAAAAGTATTTAGAATAGTCTCCCTGGCACCAAACTGGACTCAAACCGTTGCAGAAATTGGAGCCATGGATCAACTGGTGGGGGTGACCAGATTTTGCATTTATCCCGATGAGATTCAGAAAAAAGTATCAGCAGGCGAACTGGTGAGCATCGGTGGCTTCGTTGATCTTTCAATGAGTCGTGTTGATTCTCTGAAACCAGATCTCGTTTTGACTGCGACTGGCATGCAATTGAAATATCAAAAATATCTTAGCAGTAAAAATATCCCTTACATCCATATGGAAGAAAGCAGCTTGGCCGAAACCTATGAGAAGATATTGGCTCTTGGCAAATTTATCAATATGGATGATGCCGCCCAAAAACTGGTTGAATCAATTACCTCGGAATTGGCAGCGCTGGAACTTGAGTATGCAAATTTGCCTACGGTGAAAACTTACTATGAGATCAATTATGCCTACAAATGCGCCCCGGGAGCTGACTCCTATATTATTGAACTTATGCGCATGGCCGGAGCCGATCCCATTTATGCTGATCGCAAAGGTATTGCCCCCTCCATTACCTGGGATGAAGTGCTGTCAGTTAATCCTGAAGTAATTCTGGTCCCCTGGTGGGAGACTGCCTGGCTGGAAGGTACACATTTTAAGGGTGAGCAGCGCGGATATGGAACCACCACTTTAAGTGAAATCGCAAATCGTAAAGATGCTCAAAATATTCTAGCAGTCCAGAACGGAAAAATTCGATACATTAATTCTGCAAAAACGAAACAGGCAGGTCCAATGATTCCCACAGCAGTGAAACTTTTCGCCGAAGCAATCCATGCACCTGGTCGAATTGAATCCATGGCAATGGATTATGTCCCACAATTCATGACAGAGCAGGATACTTTTCATGTGGCATTGGAAGTGGTTGAGTAAGCAGAGCATCTATGTCAAACACTTCTGATATTTTAGATATTTATGCAGGATTGAAGCGTGGGTCAATCCAAAGCAAGAATCTGATCCGCACGGTTCGGGACCTCACATTAATCAAGATATCACAGGATATTTCATTGGTAATTGCCTGTGATTCAGATGGTGGGATTGGTTCAAAACCTCATGATATCGTACAGGTACCGGAACGGATCTTGGGTCGTTTTGCCGTTCGGGTTCCACTGATGGAAACATTGGCCTCTGGTGCCATTCCTGCCCTTGTGGTGGATACTCTGGCTGTGGAAATGGATCCCAGTGGTAAGGCGATAATTGAGGGCATACGTGAAGAATTAGCACTGGCTGGTCTGGATGCAGACAATATGCTCACCGGGAGCACTGAGGACAATGTGCCCACAGTTCAAACCGGAATGGGTGTGGTTGTGCTCGGCTTTGTCAGTGAGGCAGATTTCAAACCCGGTAGATCAAAACCTGAGGATGTCGTTGTTTGCGTGGGCACACCAAAATCCGCACCCGACGATGATGTAGATCTGGACGATCCTGATATCGCCGATACAAGCTGTGTTCGTACTCTGGCTAGCTTGGAATATGTCCATGATATTCTACCTGTTGGTTCCAAAGGAGTGATTCATGAGCAAACTGAGCTGGCGAATTGTGCGGACTTAGCACTCCTACCAGATTCCAATCCAGGTGTTGATGTTCACAAATCAGCGGGTCCCTCAACCTGTGTCCTGGCATCCTTGCCAATGTCAAATCTCAAACAGCTACGCAAATCAATACAACAGCCCATCTATGTTATAGGGACGCTGGCGAGGGGAGTTAGTCAATGAGAAATAAGATTTATGGTTGCCTTCTTGGTGTAGCTGCCGGAGATGCATTGGGAATGCCTACTTCGCTTTTACCTCCTGAAGAAATAAGGCGTCTATTTCCAGAGGGTATAAATTCGTTTATGCCTGCACCAGCAGGACATCTGATTCATGACAAAATGATAGCAGGACAGATCACCGATGATACACAGCAGACCCTGCAATTGGTTGACCTTTTTCTGGAAACCGGCGGTTTTACCGCCGAAGGTGCTGCCCGGAAACTTATCGAATGGGCTGAATCTCTCAACGCCCTGGAAGGATTGTACCTGGGACCAAGTTCTGGCCGAGCCCTCAAAATGATTCGGGATGGTGTTCCAGTAACTGAAACAGGTACCATCGGGGATACCAACGGCGCAAGTATGCGCATTTCTGCAGTTGGTCTGGCCCACCCAGGTGATCTTGATGCAGTTGTCGCGGACACTGCTCTCGTCTGTATGCCAACCCACAACACAAATATCGCCATCGCAGGTGCGGCCGGGGTGGCTTCAGTCATTTCAACTGCCATTAATGATGGCAGCTTTGATGATATCATTGAAGCGTTCTTTTATGGTGTAGACCAGGGGATGAAGCAAGGTGGGCTCTGGACCGGTGCATCCATAAAGCACCGGACGGAATGGGCACTTGATATCGTTCGCTCTGGAAAATCGGAACAGCGTATTTGGACAGACCTTTATAATTATATCGGGACCGGTGTTGCTACCACAGAAGCTGTCCCCACCTCTCTGGCCCTTGTGGACTATTACATGGGTGATCCCTGGCGGGTCATCCATGCTGCTGCAAATATGGGGGGTGATTGTGATACGGTGGGTGCTATTGCAGGTAGTATGGCTGGTGCTATAAGTGGTGCCGATGCATTCCCAGATCATGTGGCTGGCATCATTGAAGAGGCGAACCACCTAAATCTTGCCGATTATGCCAGTCGAATTGTCAACAAACTTGAGTTATCTTAAGTTTATCATTGGAAAAAGGCCAAAAGGAATGAATCCATGAAAGCAATAATTACGAGTGTTCTGATATTTTCAATTGCCATGCTTGGAAGTCTAAAAGGGCAAGTGGACAGCTCCAAAGCTACCGAGGCTTCAAACACGACCCGTGTTGTGTTGACAGAAGAGGATTTTAAAATGCATAATTGTGAGAATGTCGGTGATGCGCTGAATATCATTACTGGAGTCTACATCAATTCACAGGGAGATGTAGCACTCAGGGATGTAAGTGCCTCAAAGGTTGTGGTGATCATGGATGGCCAAAAGCTAAATGTTCCAGGAAGTGTAGGGGTTAAGGTCAGCACTATTTCCATCAATAAAGTCGCTATGATCGAGTTATTGCGTGGGGGGCGCTCTGCTGAGTATGGTGCCGATGCTGTGGGAGGCGTAATCCGTATTACCACAAAATCAAAATCGGAGAGCGAGCCAGATATGAAAAGCTGGAGTTTAGGCGCCAAAGGCTCATTGGGATCATTTGGTCGGCAAATATTTACGCTGAACACTTCGAATACCCTGAATAAATTTGACTACATGCTATCTTATCGTATCGATGGTTGGGATGGAGATTACGATTTTATGCAGAATCCATACACGGATCTGGATGGCCTCATCGCTTACGGTACTGATGACAGGATCACACACACAAATAATCATGAATCGACTCAAAGTGCTTTTGGGAAAATCGGTTTGAGTTTACCAGCAGACCAGAAATTGCAGATGTCCGTTTCAAGCTATATTGCTGATAATGGAACGCCAGGTTTGTCTTACAATCTCACACCAGACGCTCGTCTCAGATTTGATACAAATTCATATAACCTGAATTATAATAAACCCGAGATTTTCAAGGGATTCTCACTGAAAGCCCAGGCCTTATATTTGACTGTCCGTACGCGATTTGATGATCCTACAGGCAGTACTGTGGAAATTCATAGTGACCATAAAAACTATGCCAAGGGTCTAGATATCAGTCAGGCGGGAAAAATTGGTGACAAACTGGATCTTTCTTACGGCTATTCATATCGCAACGATGAGATCAACAGTTCGGAAGTCGGCGACAAAACGCGAATTACAAAAAGCGCCTTCCTCACCAGTTCAATTTCTGGAGCTTTGCAGGGCTTTTTATCACAATGGGAAGCAGTCCTAGCGTTACGTTATGACGATCCTTCGGATTTTGCCTCAGAGATCAGTCCCAGGTTAAGCCTGTCCACAGGACATCAGGGGGATGTGAATGCGGATGTCACAACTCACATAACACGCTCTTATCGAGCACCTTCGTTCAATGATCTCTATTGGCCTCGTGATGCTTATTCCATTGGTAATCCGGATCTCAAATCTGAATACGGTTTGAATTATGATCTCGGTTTAAATGTGTCAGTTCCTGTATCCGGGATGAATCTGAGTACGTCTGTCAATTACTTCAGAAATGATGTAGATGATCTCATCCTCTGGGCTCAGACTGCTGAGGGGGGTCAGCTATGGACACCATCAAATCTCTCAAAAACATCAACTACAGGGGTAGAAACATCGGCAAATATCAGTATGATGGAAGACAAATTACTCTTGAACGTCGAATACACTTACATGAAAGCCTTGAACAAGTCTGAAGGGACGCTTATGGATAAATATATTATCTATCGGCCCAAGAATAAGCTTGGCGTCACTGGGACACTCAGGGTGAAAGCCATAGACTTTAATGTAATCTATAACTGGGTAGGATTGCGCTATGACCGACCAGCGAACACGGTCTGGCTCCCAGCCTATAGCCTTCTGGATGCAAACCTGAATTATCGCTATTCCCTTTCTGGATTTTCTGGAAGCGTCACACTGGAAGCCACCAATCTATTGGATGTTGACTATTGGCGTACGAAAGGAAACTCTACTCCAGGTCGCATGGTCAAACTCTCACTGGGTATAAACCTGTAGACTGTGAAATAATTACCAGTGTCCAAAATCACCACAGCACTCACAATCCTGATCATTGCCAATCTGTCTGTATCCATAGTCAGCGGTCAGGACAAGGGTATGCTGGTGGGTAAGATTTTGGACAGCGAAACAGGTGATCCACTCTTTGCTGCCTGCGTATTTATTCAAAATAGCCATCAAGGTGCTGAAACTGATCATGAGGGCTACTACTGGATCCCCGATGTACCCCCTGGGAGATATGATATTATGGCGTCAAGAATTGGATATAGTTCTGTGGAAGGATTGGTGGCGGAAATCGCTGCTGGCCAGACCACGGAATTGAATATTCATATGCAGGATGACCCGGTCTACGCCAGGGAAGAAGTGACGGTTACGGCTACCCGTGGTAATGCATTGGTGAGTGAAGTTCCAGCCTCAGTAGATATCATAACCGCAGCTACCATTGAATTGCAGAAACCGCAGAATTTGGCTGAAGTAATGCAGAATATCCAGGGGGTCAATATCAAGGACTATGGTGGCCTTGGTGGTATCAAGTCTGTTTCATTGCGTGGTTCGAGCTCTGGCCAGGTGCTGGTTATGGTAGATGGTCAGCGTATAAATGATGCTGCCTCAGGGCAGGTTGATTTTAGTCGAATCTCCGTAGAAGGTGTGGAAAAGATAGAGGTCGTCCGCGGCGGTGGGTCAGCTTTATATGGTGCCGATGCCATTGGCGGTGTCATCAATATCATCACCAAGAAAGAAAGCAGCAGGGAATCCACCAGTGCAGCTCTGGATTTCATGGCGGGATCATTTTCATCAAGTTCTGCAAAAGCAAATATCCGGCGATCCGGGAAGAAATATGCGGGTGCTTTTACATACAAGATCCTGCAAACAAAAGGAAATTTCCTATATCCACATCTTTTTCTGGATACACTCATCGAGAAAAATAATAATGAATTTGTTGCTCATGACTTCTTCACCAGTTTCCAGTATACGCTGGGTGAAAAACCTATGGAGCACATAATTGATCTCTCACATAATTACTATTCTAACGATAAAGGCAGCTCGGGTTCTACCTCTCAGCCATATGACAGTGCCCGTACAACCACTCGGACGAATCGGCTAAATCTGAATATCCAGGGAAAACTGAACCTGTTCAATTCTTACCGGCTTCAGGGATTCTTAAATCAGGCGACCAACACTTATAAGAATGCTGAATTGTCTGTGGCAGTGGATGATATTCACAAATCCTTGACCACGGGCATGGAATTACAACTCACCAGCATACTGGCGGCTAATCATACCCTCATTTATGGAACCGGACTCCGCCAGAACCAGAGCGGAGGAGACGGCTCATCCGATCCAGTAAACACCAGGACTGAACGCTTTCTCTTTGTCCAGGATGAATATTTTATCCATGCTCATGAGTCACTGGGACTACGCTCAATTGCTTTTCTGCCTGCCTTACGTTTTGATAGCTATAGTGACTTTGGAAACCATTTCTCACCTAAACTTGGATTGGTTTTCAATTTTGGAGATAGCTGGCGAACCTCGCTAAAATCAAATCTGGGCTACAATTACAAGGCACCCAGCTTCAATGATCTCTATTGGCCGGAAGATGCATTTGCTGTGGGAAATCCCGATCTCTCCCCAGAGCATGGAACGGACTGGGATATTGGTCTGCGCCTCCGCTATCCAATCCTGAATGGTATCGCTTTTGATATCAGCTACTTCAGAATGCAGCTTACTGATCTCATTATCTGGCAACAGGGGGGTACGGATAGTAAGTGGGCTCCCCAAAATGTGAGCAAAGCGCTTAATCAGGGCATGGAAAGTTCCCTGAGCCTCGAGCTATTTCCTGATGTTCTCAATCTGAGCGCGAATTACACTCATTTACTCGCAAAAAATGATGATCAGGATGATCGAAATTCTTATCAGAAATTCTTGGTCTATCGACCTGAGCACACTGCCAATCTTAATTTAGATGCCAGTTGGTTACAATTTACCGTGGGCTATAGCTGGCAATACGTGGGCTACCGTTATGTCCTGCCTGCCAATACGATTTGGCTGGACCCCTTTCAGGTATCAGATATCACTTTTGGATGGCATTCGGCACTGGGAGGGTTGGACCTGGATGTCACCCTGCAGGTAAAAAATATTTTTGATGAACTATATGAATTTGTTCAGTATCAACCCATTCCTGGTCGGGAGTTCCGGCTAAATATTGGAATCGGGTGAAATATAGTCAAATAAGGTGAGTTAATTTTAAAGGAGGAACAAAGATGAGAAAAACGATTCATTGGTTGCTGATGATTGCCATCGTGCTTTTTGGAGTAACCGCTTGCGAGGATGATCCAGAAGAACAGGAAACACCAGAAGCCGCCCTGGCATTGTATGTATTGAATGCCATCGGTGTCACCATCTCCCAGGTTGATCTTGAAACCGATGCGGTGACGAATAATGTTGGCACACTTGGCCAGTACCCAAATCAGGTGATGTATCATAAGGGTAAGGTTTATGTTGTAAACTCTGGAACCAACAATATCATGATCTTTGATCCTGATAATAACTTTGCTGCCGAAACACCCATTGCATTGGGTGATGGTAATAATCCCATGAACATGGTCTTTTATGACGATAATACTGCCTATGTAGCATGTTCGATGTCTGGTAAAGTACTCAAAGTAAATATGGCCACAAAAACCGTTGCCATGGAAATTACCGCCGGTACAGGCACAACGGGAATCACCCTGGCTGATGGAAAGATCTATGCCACCAATTCAGGGTTTAATCCTGATTACACCTATTCACCGGGTACGGTTACTGTGATCAACGGTGCCACGGGTGCTGTAGTTACCACCATCGATGTGGAACTGAATCCTCAGGCTGCTGCAACTGATCCAGACGGACTGGTTCATGTGGTTTGTACGGGTGACTGGTGGTCAACCTTTGGCAAGGTAGTGGTTATCAATCCTGCCACAGATACTGTGGTCGAGACCATTATGACCGCTGGAACTCCTGGCAGTATCGCTATTTCAGAAAGCGACGGGATAGCCTATCTCGGTGTCTGGGGCTATGGATTGCTCTCCTATAACTGGGAAACTTATGCCATGGTTAGTGACACCAGCGACTATTTCTGGGGTTCAGGCGGTTCAGGAGTTACCTGCGATACGGAAGGACATGTCTTCCTTTCAATCTGGGATGATGATCAGGTGCTCAAACTTGGAGCTGACGAAACCGTCCTAGCTACTTATGATGTTGGAGATTCGCCTTCTTCATTGGCCTTAAGAATCGAGTAGGAGTCACCGATACTATTCCGGGATAGGTTTCTCGGAGGGTGATTCTGCAGATGATGGGATGGTGGCACACAAGTCACCATCCCATACTTAAAAAATTGGTTGGCATGAAGATCCCTGACTGATCTTCATAAACATAGAATTAAGTATTCAGCATTTTACTGGAAAGTTTTCTATGATAAAAGATTTCATTGTTGAAGACCTGAGCCTGGCACCATCGGGACATGTGAAAATTGCCTGGGCTGGTCGTTGGATGGGTGTCCTAAACCGTCTAGAGAAACGATTTGCCTCCCATGGCGTGTTTCAGGGGAAGCGTATTTCCATCTGTATTCATCTCGAGGCCAAAACAGCTTATCTGGCAGAAGTGATTCAGCGGCTTGGAGCTGAAGTGTGGATCACCAGCAGCAACCCAACCTCCTCAAAAGATGATGTTTGTGCAGCCCTGGCTGAGAAAGGGATTCATGTTTTTGCACGGCATGATGCATCTGAGGCTGACTTTGAATCTTACCTGGAAGCTATTACATCCTGCAAACCACACGTGGTTGTTGATGATGGTGGCGATGTTTGTGAATATCTGGGGAAACACCCCGAGCATACAGCTAACCTCATGGGAATATGCGAAGAAACGACTACTGGCGTAAATCGGCTGCGTGAAAAGAGTAAACGTGGTGAACTTAAATATCCTGCTCTGGCTATCAATGATGCCCAATCAAAATTCTTGTTTGATAATCGCCATGGTACCGGTCAATCAACCTGGTCATCTATAATGAATTTAACCAACCTAACAGTTGTGGGCAAAACCGTGGTGGTGGTTGGATTTGGGTGGGTTGGTCGTGGAGTGGCGCACCGGGCGGCCGGTTTGGGAGCCGAGGTCATTGTCACTGAAATTGATCCCTGGAAAGCCTGGGAAGCCCGAATGGAAGGCTTCAGAATCATGACTTTGCTGGAAGCTGCCCCGCAGGGTGATTATTTCGTGACCTGCACTGGGGAAGAGCGAGTCATTCGCCAAGAACATTTTGAGATAATGAAGCGGGGTGCCTTTCTTTCAAATGCTGGACACTTTGGCTATGAGATCGACATACCAGTTCTCAAGGACATGGCGATTTCTTCACAAGTGCTGCGTGAGAAAGTTGAAGAATATCAATTGGCTGACGATAGGAAACTGTATCTGTTGGCAGACGGTGATATCATAAATATTGCAGGTGGTCTGGGTCATCCAGTTGAGATCATGGACATGTCCTTCTCCCTCCAATTGGCGGCCATGCACCATGTGTTGAGCGCATCAGATTTGACGCCTGGTTTACAAGCAGTTCCATTAGAGATTGACGAAATGATTGTCCGTGAGAAAATGGCAGTCGAAGGTTTCTCCATCGACAAAGATCCTAAGAAAGAAATTTAAAATATGCAGTATATGGTAAACATTTTTGGAATATTTGCTCTGATGGGTATTGCCTGGGCCTTATCAAACAATAGAAAAATTGTGAATTGGCATGCGGTTGGATGGGGATTGGGTCTACAATTGATATTCGCCTTGTTTGTATTCGTTATCCCAATTGGCTCTCGCTTCTTTCTCTTTATCAATGATGTTGTCCTGGCAGTATTAGATAGTGCTTATGCAGGTACCTATTTCGTCTTTGGACCTCTGGCTGTAGGTCCTGGCAGTGTGGGCCCGGGAGGGGAAACTTCATTGGGTTTCATCCTCATTACGCAAGCCCTTCCTACGATCATATTTTTCGCCGCGCTTATGGGTATACTGTATTATTTCGGTATCATGAATAAGCTCATTCAGGGCTTTTCCTGGGTATTCACACGTCTCATGAGAATCAGTGGTGCTGAATCACTCAGCGCTTCATCAAATATTTTTGTTGGGGTCGAATCTTCATTGGTCATTAGACCACACCTGGCGGGCATGACCAAATCTGAGCTGACAACTATTCTTACTGCTGGTATGGCAACAATTGCCTCCAGTATGCTGGCAGTGTATGTATTCATGCTCAGGGATCAGTTCCCTACCATTGCGGCACATCTTGTATCAGCCTCTATCATGAATGCCCCTGCAGCGATTATCATGTCAAAACTGATTTACCCTGAAAGTGAAACGCCAGAAACCCTGGGCATACATGTAAAATCTGAGTACAAACGAGAACCAAATTTCATCGCCGCCATTATTTCAAGTTCAAATGCAGGAGTAAAGTTGATCGTAGGTATCGTAACTCTCCTTCTGGCTTTTCTTGGGCTGGTGGCTCTGGCAGATAAAATCCTCATTCTTTTTGGGTCTCAGATCAATGCTTTGTTTGGAATTGGTATCGATTGGACATTGAAAGGGCTTATGGGCTATTTGTTCTACCCCATAACTTTATTGCTTGGTGTTCCCCTTGAAGATGCAGGTCATGTAAGCAAAATAATTGGTAGCCGAGCTATCGTGACAGAAGTGACGGCATTTCAAAACCTTGCAGCGCTTCTGAAAAGTGGGGTGGTTCTCGAGCCTCGAACCGTTGTAATTACTACATACGCGCTCACTGGTTTTGCACATATCGCATCACTGGCCATATTTGTTGGTGGTATTGGCGCTCTCGTGCCAAAAAGAATTACTGACCTGTCTCGTCTTGGTTTTAGAGCTCTAATAGCCGCAACACTGGCGACCCTTCTCACGGCCTGTATTGCTGGTCTATTTTATAATCCGAATTCAGTCTTAATTAATATGTAATCTTAGAGGTAATCATGGCCAATTACTCATTTGGACTCGTTGCTCTGGCAGCTCTGTCAGGCATTTCATTTTCACTTATTGGGATCACTTTTAGAATTGGGCAGAACAGGGGGGTTATCCCATTACACATTTCCATGTGCATGGGGATAGCAGGTGCAATCTTTTTTGGTCTCCAGGTGAACTGGAGTGATTTCGGAGGGCTACCCCTTTTCGTTTGGATCATGGCACTGCTTACCACGCTAGGACAAATTGGGGCCATGCACCTCGTGCGTATCTGTCTCGGCATGGGTCCCTTGTCACCTCTGTGGTCTGCCATGAATCTGACCTTTCTCCCTGTGATTATGTATTCAGCTATCGTTTTTTCTGAGAAGATAAGTTTTACCGGGTATGCCACCCTGGTGGCAGCTGTTATATGTGTGCTTTTCGCTTCTCAAGCTGGAGACGAATCCCCAGCCAAAGATGATTCAAGCCCCAAATCTGGGCTGGGTAAAAAATCAATTTATGGTGGATTATTGCTACTGGTCCTGCTTGGCAATAGTATGGTTTTTATTGTCCTGAAAGATTTGGGAACCAGGATGATTGATACCAGTTCTGAGATGACCTATTTATCGGCATACATGCCACCCATCTACTTTCTCATGTACAGTAGTTTAGCCCTATTCTCTGGAATTACTGCCTGGATGCAGAAAGCGGTTCCCAATCGCTATTCTGATCTGGTCTGGCTGGGAATCATGGCCGCAACAGGCTCTATTTCAGGATTACTCCTTATAAAAACCTGCATGTCTTTGCCAGGCAGCCTGCTGTTCACTATCAATGGTATGTTGACCATTCTAGGAGGTGTGATAGCCTCTGTGATCTTCTTTGGTGAGTCCATGAAGCCGAGTTGGTGGGGAACCGTAGGGTTTGGTTTGTTGGCTGTATTTCTTGCCAATATGTGATAGAATAATGGGAGGGAAACTAATGCAAGTAAGAATGTTTATTCGCCATGTCCGCTTGACAGTAGTCTTTTCATCTCTTTATTTGTTGATCATTGGGGGCTGTGGAGTTGACCAATCAGTGGTAAAAATTGCCATTATGGGTGATCAGACGGGTGCTTATAACCTCGATTCAGCATATTCAGTTATGGCAACCGCCGCACAGCGAATGGGCACGCATTCACCAGATCTACTCCTCCATGTTGGTGATATGACAGAAAGCCGTGTCATGGATAGCAATGAATATGTATCCGATTTTAACCAGGCAATTGGAATAATGAAATCACTGGACATCCCCTGGTATCTCACGGCAGGAGATCATGATGTCAATCCTGGTTCCTATGAACCACAATCTGCTGACAGATCGAACGAAACACGTTTTAGAGACTTATGTATAAATGCTGGGCTACCAATGCAGGATAATCTGTATTATTCGGCTGATTTACAAGGTTACCATCTGGTTTTTTTATATTCACTTGAAAATCTTCATACAGATCCTCGTTGGGGATCGATCTTCCTGAATGGCATCTCTGAGAAACAATTGGAATGGCTTCAAAAGGATCTTGAGGATAACAAGGACGCTAAAGGAATTATTGTTGTCACCCACCATCCACACTGGTATTCATGGTCAAATTGGTATCCTGTCCACAATGTGTTGAGGGACTATCCAGTTGTTGCCGTCATCGGCGGTCATTTCCATTATGATCAGGCTGATGGCTTAATTGATGGCATTAAGTATATGGTCGTGGGCGCAACAGGCGGTGTTATAAAGGAAGCGGATGCTGAATCTGGCGGCTGTCATGAATACGCCCTGCTTAGCCTCAAGGGTGGTGACATAAGTAGCTATGAGCTCCATGAAGTATTCAGCGATTCTCTTCTTAAGGAGACTTCACGTCGATCCATGGATCGAATCCAGGCCATTTCCAGTTCCATGAGTAATATCTTTGGAGATGAGAACTTGGTGATAGGGGATGGGAAAGTCTGGTCCAGAGATGTCAATGGTAGCCTCACCCATAAAACGATCATCGATATTGAATCAATTGGAAATCCCATTGATTTGCCTGTAGAATTAGCAATTAACCCCCTGGGTCCTTATTTGGGATCACCCCGGTGGGTGGGAAGCAAAGTGGGGAACAGAGGAGATACATCTATTACTCTGGAACCAGGTGAAAAAATTGGTTGGGCAAACTACTCCAATACCGGACAATGGCATAAACCGGCTGCTATCTGGCAAACAGACATCGCAGTTGATTCACTATTAACGGAGCACCCTTCAACCCTTGGTGTAAGAATCAAGATGGAATTTGTGGATATACAACCACGCTGGATTGCTACAAATATTCTTTTCCCACTCAGGGAAAAGTAGAGTCCTGGTAAACCATCTAAACCTTTAAGGATATACTGGATTGACTATACACAAATTAATATTGAACAAAATAGAATTTAATCGGAATGGAATAATTCCCATCTACTATCAATTGCAAGAGGCTTTATGGGAAAGCATCGAAGATGGCATCTATAAGCCCCATGACAAATTACCGTCTGAAAATGAAATTTGTGCTCAGCTCCATGTGAGTAGAAATACGGCCCAGAGAGCACTGAAAGCTATAGTGGACAAAGGTGCAGCTTACAGGGTTCAAGGCCGGGGAACGTTTGTAACGGATAAATCCATAACCTTCAGTGTTACTGCAAAACTTAGTTTTTCTTCGGAAATCATCGGTCTGACAAAGAAAATTCAGACAATTCTGAATTTCTCAAAAAATCAGAGTGCATCCCCACACATAGCCCGACTTCTTGAAATAGAGGAAGGCGAACAAGTCACAACGATTCAGCGTATTCGACAGGTTGATGGCACTTCCACGGCACTGATGACTTCATATATTCCTCAAAAATTGGTCCCGGGGCTGATAGATACGCTGGTGCCCGAGGCGTCTCTTTATAAAACCGTAAAAGATAGATATGGACTTGAAGTTTTATCAGCAACTGAAACGCTAAAGACGGTAAATGCTAATGAATATGAAGCCCATCTATTAAATATTGCAGAGCGGGATGCGGTCTTTCTGATTGAGCGAATAAGCAAATCTACGGCAGGACATGTCCTGGAATTGGCAAGAACAGTCCTGCGTGGGGATATTAGTAAATTTTATTTAGAATTAGGTGAGTAGGCTTAAAGTCAGCACTTACCAAGTAGTGAATAACTCTTAAGCTACTGTATCATTAAATCTCATTATTTGGATGGTGTTAGGTAGTCCTTGAGTTCGGCTTGACTTTTGGAATGCTTACGTCCATTGGACCTATGGAGTGCTATAGTTTTCTCAATGAAATCTTCCTTGCGACAGGATGACTGTGAGGTTATGCTAATATCATAGATCTAATCACATTTCATTATCTCGGCCCGGCGCACATACTTTGTGCTCAGACAGAAAGGCGGGAATCAAAAATGACCAGCTTGAAATCAACTCTGCGCATGAATGGATACCTGGTGTTTATACTCTGCCTGGGTATCCTCTCCTGCTCCCAGGAATCCTCTCCAGCATCTGTTCAACAAACTTTTGATAAAGGCTATGGTCAAATCGAGGTTGGAGGTCCCTATGCTGGTGTAGAATTTCACAAGAGCCGACCCGTCCCATCGCGTGTATCCTTCTATTATCCCGTGGCCAACAGTCTGGACCTTAGTACGGATTACTGGAAGAGATATAATTCTCAGCCACTAACTATTACCGTATTCACGGCGAGCGATTCCTTCAGTATTGGGACTGAGGGATGGAAGTATACTTATGGTCCTCATTTTGTTGAATTTGAAAAACGAGTAAATGACTATAATGTAAAAATATCCTATCGCTTTGGAGGTGATTTACCCATTGTTGCCCTGGCAATGGATATATCTGGTACTTCTAGTTCTCAGATCATCGAAAAAGTGACGGTGAGATGGGCACTCAGTCTGCGCACCAGTCATGCCTACCGCTGGCTCAATGACCCTCAACTGGAAGCCTTGCCTGGAAATGATTTTGCCGTCAGTTATTCCGATTCAGGCAGTGCCAATGCAGCTTTATTTATTTCCAATGTCACCAAAAATGCCCCATCCTGGCAACTCGATGTGGGAAGTAAGCCTGCAGTTGAGTTCAGCTACATGGTAAACCAAAATCCTCAAGCATTTCATCTGGACCAAATTATCGGCATGTGTAAAAGTGTTGAACTGGAAAGCATGGTTCCCAGGGTTAACAAGGACTGGCAAAACAGTATCAATCAATATGAGCAGGAAGTAAACGCATACGCCACAGGGGAGACCCGACTCAAAGTGAATGATGAAGCGCTTCAGAATACTGCGTATTGGTCTAAAGCTATTCAGAGAGCAAACAGGCATTTTATCGATGGATCGCTTATGCCCATGCCCTGTCCGGCAGAGTACAACTTTTTCTTTACCCATGACCTTCTGCTCACGGGCCTGGGTGTCGTTAAATATGATCTCGAGTATATCAGCGAAGGTTACAAATTCTTGCTGGAACGTACCAAAGCGGACCACGTCTTACCACATGCCTATTACTGGCGTGAAGGCGAATTTGTTACTGAGTACTGCAATTCTGATAACTGGAACCATCTCTGGATTGTGATCTCGGCTGCAAGTTATCTCAAGCACAGTGCTGACAAGGAGCTGGTCTCAGAACTTTATCCCATACTGGAACGCAGCATCAATCTTATGCTGGAAAATCTGGGTGAAGATGGTTTGATGTACGCCAAACGTCCCGACTGGTGGGATATTGGGAATGTGTATGGACCTCGCACATATATCACTGTTCTCACGGGTAAGGCCTTAAAAGATTTTGTATATATCAGCCACACCCTTGAAAAAAGTACAGAGCTGCTTCCGGCATATCTGAAGATTGCGGAAAACTTGGAAGATGAATTGGTCAAACAATTATGGAGTGATGAGTACAAGTATCTCATGAATATCATGGATGATGGAGAAATTGACTCCCATTATTATACGGGTTCCATGCTGGCAGTTGTTTATGGGATGTTGGACCAAGTGCACAGCAGAGCATTGATGGAGACAGTAAAGGATACACTGCTTGACAAGCACCTGGGCGTCCGCAACGCCATGCCCCCGGACTTTCATTTACTGGGTGACCGTTATCATTTCGCTGGCAACGAAGCTGGGGAACAGTGGGTTTACTTTAATGGGGGTGTCTGGCCCCAGGGGAATGCCTGGTATGTGAATGCCCTATGTGCTTCAGGGCAATATGAATTAGCTCTCAGCGCCATGAAGGATTTCATGACCATTGAGGGGATTGCTGCCAGCCCTAATGGAACGCCCTCGTTTTATGAATACCGTCGCACAGATCCAAATTCACCAAGATATGGGGAAATTGATAAACCCACATTTCTCTGGGCCGGGGGTTTTTATCTACAGTCACTATATCAGTTGCTGGGATTCAGAGAAAATTCATGGAACCAGTATTTTCATGTGGGTATACCAGAAAGTCTTGCGGAAACTGAAGCTGATTTATTCATCCAGGGCTCACTCTGTAGAGTTGAGACAAATGGCAAGGGTAAGTGGTTTGAGCAAATCTGGGTGGATGGGGAAAGATCATATTCTGCTGTAATATCCAAACCTGCCCGGAAGATTAAATTGGTGAGGGGAAAACTAATAAGTCCTTATCTGGCCAGTGCAGATGCAGAGATACTGGCAGTCCAGATGAGAGATTCTGTGCTAACAATCGATTTCCAGGGGGTTGTTGATCAACATTTCAATTTCGAGCTGGCATCTCCACAGCGTTTGTCCCTTTTAAATGTTGTTGATGCAACGACTATATCGGAAATAGGTCCCCAATTCTTTCAGGTTGAAGGGATGCTAAGGGAAAGCGTCAATCGCATCGAACTGCGAGTGGGGAAATAGACATAAAAATGTAAAACCTGGGGAAATCAATTCTTTAGTACTGAACAGTATTAACTTAAATCAGGAGAAAATAAATGGAATACACCCATCTCGGGAGAACCGGATTGAGCGTCAGCAGGCTATGTCTTGGCACCATGAATTTCGGTCCCCATACTGCAGAAAAAGAGAGTTTTGAAATTATGGATCACGCCCAGGAAGTTGGGCTCAATTTTATTGATACAGCTGATGTCTATGGCTGGAAGCTCGGTGAAGGTATCACGGAGCAAATTGTGGGTCGCTGGATAGCGGCATCTGGGAAACGGGATGATATTGTCCTGGGCACAAAAGTATATGGCAAAATGGGGAAGGGTATCAATGATCGTGGACTTTCAGCCTATCACATCATCCAAGCCTGTGAAGCAAGTTTAAAGCGTCTCAAAACGGATCATATTGATCTTTACCAGATGCATCATATCGATCGCACCACGCCTTGGGATGAAATCTGGCAGGCCATGGAATTACTTGTTCAACAGGGCAAGGTCCTCTATGTGGGCAGTAGCAATTTTGCAGCAATTGATATTGTCAAGGCTCAGTATGAAGCCAAAAACCGTCACTTCCTGGGACTGGTATCTGAACAAAGTTTGTATAATCTTCAAACCCGGACAGTTGAGTTGGAGCTTATCCCGGCCTGCCTTGAATATGGTATTGGCTTAATACCCTGGAGCCCGCTGGCTGGTGGACTTCTGGGTGGCATTCTGGGACCTGGCGATAAGGTTCGTCGCCAGGAGGAATCCAGGACCGCCATGATTGAGAAACATCGGAATCAAATCGAACGCTACGAGGCGTTCTGCAGCGACCTGGGGAAAGCCCCGGCAAAAGTTGCCCTGGCCTGGCTGTTGAGTCAACCTGCCGTCACTGCTCCCATTATCGGACCAAGAACCATGAATCAGTTCAAGGATGCACTGCAGTCTCTTGAAATAAAATTAACCGAGGAGCAATTGCTCACTCTGGATGAGATTTGGCCAGGTCCTGGAGGACATGCTCCTGAGGCCTATGCCTGGTAATTCATACGCATCTTCAGAGAGAACTTGAGAATATTAAGCATGCGTGTTATCGAGATAACGACACCAGGGGTCATTAAACTTTCGAATGCGGACACACCCAGCCCTGTAAGAAACCAAATTTTAATCCGAGTAAAGGCGAGTGGAATCTGTGGTACCGATGTTCATATTGCTGGTGGTGGATACCTGGGTGCTTACCCTGTTATTCCGGGACACGAATTTTCAGGTGATGTGATAGCTGTCGGTGATGAGGTAAGCAGATTCAAGTCAGGAGATCGGGTTGCAGTAGAGCCGAACCTAGCCTGCGGAAATTGTGAATATTGCCTTCAGGCGAGATTCAACCATTGTCTGAATTGGCAGGCCATCGGTGTAACACTTCCCGGTGGTATGGCTGAGTATGTACTCGTACCCGAGGACAATGTGTTCAATATTCATAATCTGGACTATGAAATTGCTGCCTTCATGGAACCACTTTCATGCATTCTCCATGGATTTGCCAAGTTGGTCTCAAACCCCTCGGCAGCAGTGCTGGTGATGGGGGCAGGTCCCATTGGAGTTATGTTTGCCCAGGTGTTGAAGCATGCTGGATTTAACAACATGCGGATACTGGAGCGTCAAACAGGCCGAGCTGCGCTAGCAGGCAAACTCCTGGGGCTGGGTGCAGACTCATCGAGCTCAAACTATTCAGCAGAACAATTTGATCTTATTGTGGATGCTACAGGGTCCATAACCCTTATGGAAATGGCATTGAATCTGGTTCGGAAGGGCGGCGAAATCCTCTATTTTGGTGTTCCTCCCAGGCAGCAAAATCTGGCAATCGATCCCTTTCAACTCTTTGAAAAGGGGCTTACACTACATACTTCATATACATCTGTGAACAATTCAAGGGCAGCCCTGAAACTGCTTTCACAGGGTCGAGTCATCGTCGATGAATTGATCTCACACCGGTTGGTCCTGGAGGAATTTAAACCAGGGATTGACCTTATTGTGCAGGGGCAGAGTGGTGTCAATAAAATCATGATCTATCCGCAGATCGCATGAATCATGGTTGAGCAAATGGAGCAGTCCACACTTTATAATGCCCGCTTGGATACCTGGAGCTTAAATCACTTCACTGGTGATCATTTGGGTGACCTTTCTCAAAAATTTACTCCTGATGGGGGGGCAAAAGCCTTCTACGGTCTGACGGTAGTGGCGTTTATTGAGTCAGAATCGTTGTTGCATAAAAAAATATGTGATTTTCAAAATAAGATAGCAGCTGCTTTGGAATCCGCAGGTGTTGGACACGTTTTCAGTATGCTCGAACCCTTATCCTTCCATATGACTATATGTGATATTGTCGCCGGATCTGCTCCCTTAGAACCTGCAAAATTGCTCGATATAGTTGAGGCCGGTCGTAGACTTTTTCCCAAACTGGGGATGGATTCCAAATTATCCTGTCAATTGACAGGTCTGGGTGTGGATATGAGTCTGGTTTTGCTTGCTGAATTCGAATCTGATGCATCTCTAAAACAATGTCTACATCTTGAAAAACAGCTCAAAAAGGGTTTTCAAGTGGACGAAAGATCATTTTTAGGTCATGTCAGTCTTGCATATTTCGTTCAACAACCGGGGACTCAGCTTAATAGAATTAAACAGGTCCTTGCTCCCTTCAGCGAGGAAGCGCTGGGTGAATTTAACTTCAATAAGATTAGCCTATGTCACTTCAGTGATATGAACACCTATACGCCGCTCATTTCTTTTGATCTGCTCGATAGAAGTTTCGAACACCACCCCAACAACCTCCATACGTTTATGCCCGCAACCGAAAGCCTCCAGGAAAATCATGAATCCCTATCTGAAGATTGATCAGCCAACCCAATCACTACATGTTGTTGATTTAAAAAACGACAGGATGGATGGACAAATAGCTGCCTGTGGTCTCCAGGGTATTATCAACCGTGACTCCACAAATAAACTCTATGTGGTCAATACCTATTGTTTCGACAATTTAAGGGGTGGAGAAACCCAGATTCAGATTGGGGAACGCTATCTGAGCATTCTTTTCCCAGATATTCCGCAAGCAAGACTGATACCCGATTCAAACCCACTTTGGCCTGGTTTATTTGCAATATTGCATCGATTTCATCGGGTCATTAAAGGACTGATCCTTTGGGATCCTGCACTGGAGGGTGCTACCATTGAGGCTGCCACCACTTTAGCAGGACAAACAGATGGTCTTATCTGTTCACCGGAGCTTGCTGAGGCCTTGGAGGGTTGGAATTTTCCCATTATAAAAGATTTTCGCGAGGATGCCTTCGTCAATAATATGGAATGTCTGGATTGGCTGTTAGAGAACTGCTTTGAAAAGAGTGAGCAAAGATTTGCCTTTACCTGGTCACACATGACGACTGACTCCCACAGTTGGGGAGCCGCAAATAAGGATTACGTCACCGCTTTAGGATTATTTAGCTTTTATTTAGATGGGAGTGTTGAGGAGGAGCGGGAAGCCTACAAGCGTGTATTGCTTCGATATCCAAAGGGCACAGCCATCCTGGGTTGGGCAGATGAAAAATGGGCCGATGCCTTCTTTGCTCAAACAGGTTATTTTATGGTACCCTACATTTCTGTGGAAAATCTGACTGTGCACGCTTCATTCCCATCAACCCGAGGGTTACAAGTTCCTCCCAAACCGGCCGAGCTTCTCCCCAATGGTGTGTATATCGCCATGCATGTGGCAGATGGTGACAATCTCCTCCACAGCATGGTCTATGAACCAGATTGTATCATGCGCAGTGAAGCCTACGGTGAAATTCCCATGACCTGGATTATTAATCCGGGACTGGTAGATCTAGCGCCACGTTTGTTCGATTGGTACTATCAGGGAATGGGCAATCAGGAAATGGCGGCCATGCTCAGCGATGGGCATCCGTTTAGCGACCGCTATGAAGCTTTTCATCAGTACTGCAATTTTTGCCGCCATTATCTAAAAGCGGCAGGCATGCTCACCCTTAAGCAGATGGAAGAATCCGAGGCTGTGGCCTGGAATGTGCAGCCATACGTCATGAATAGCGGGTATGCTGGCACTTGTCCAAAAGGCATCGGCGTACACGACTACCATATGGATGGTGAATGTTTTCATATTGGCAGTACAAAACACACCGATGCTCAAAGCATACGCACCCTTGTGAAAAATGCTCCTGAAAGGGGTCCGCTATTCTTCAACATATTCTGTGGAACTGCCATTATTGATTTACCCAAACTGGTATCCGATATCGCCAAAGAATTATGGTCAGTACAGGAGCAAGATGGCGTGAAATATTTTTTTCTGCGCAGTATGGATATGGCAGCTACCTATCGGGTCTTTAAGAATTTGCCGGTGAAACCTGTTTTGCAATGATTAATGGGCATGTCCTCTAGAATGATTAACGGATTGGAGATCAGTTTATGTTCACAGGACTGATTTTAAAAGAAAGTCTTGAAAATGCTGATGTTTTGCATGACCACAGGATAACTATAACCAAAGAGGAAAGCTGGAACGTTGGTAAACGTGCTGTTAATTGGCAACCAAAAATTTGGACAGCGATATATGTCGAAGGTTTAGAAGCAGACATGGCAGAATTTGCAGTGACAGTTTCTCATTCAATTTTGAATAAATGGTATGCTAACTTGTCAGATTCAAACAGCGAGTATGTCATATTTCATAAGAAAATATTTACTTATCCAAGGGAAGACAATGAGACCAAGCAAAAGGCCCAGCATTACGGAAAATCCATGGGTGTGCCTGATCATCAATTGGACTGGTAATCAAAGAATTAACTGCGAGTATAACAACTGAGGATCACATGCTTGAATTTGTTGACAAATGGGTCTGGGATTTCTGGCTATACAAGGAGGATGATCAGCATCACATTTTCTTCCTCCAGGCACCCAAATCATTGGGAGATGAACGGCTCAGACATTTTAATGCATCAATTGGTCATGCCAGATCAACGGATCTGATTAAATGGGAAATTCTACCTGATGCGCTTGCCCCTGGAGCCCGAGGTGAGTGGGATGATGAAGCCACCTGGACTGGCTGCACCTATAAAAATGGCGATACATACTATCTGTTTTATACAGGTGTGAATAAAAGGGAAAAGGGATTGGTTCAAAGGATTGGCCTTGCTACATCTAAGGATCTGATTCATTGGGATAAGTATTCTGGAAATCCAATTATTGAAGCTGATCCGCGATGGTATGAACTTCTCGATCTGGATGCCTGGCATGATCAGGCCTGGCGCGACCCCTGGGTTTTTGAGTATGGAGGTGAATTCCACGCCTATATCACTGCGCGGGTAAACGCTGGAATACCGGATGGTAGGGGAGTCATCGCTCATGCTGTTTCCAATGACCTGCTCAATTGGAAAGTTCAACCACCTGTAACACAACCTGGTCATTTTGGGCAACTGGAGGTTCCACAGCTTATTGAAGTTGATTCAAAGACCCATTTGCTTTTCAGCACCGATAGGTTTACACATTCAAAAGCCCTTCTGGATCGGACAAATAAACCACCCGTGACGGGATTCGCCTCTTATCACGGAGATACACCCCTGGGACCATTCACACATACCGATGATCCCTGGTTGTTTAGCGATAAGAATGGGCTGCTATATAGCGGGAAGTTTATCGATTCAAGTGAGGCAGGCTGGAGGCTTATGGCTTTTGAAAATTATGGTAACGATGGCGAATTTATCGGTCGTATACCTGATCCATTTACAGTAAAGAAGCGCTGAGGGTTCAGCTATATCCCGATTCAATCAAATCCAGTACCAGCGCTGCAGTCCATGAAAAATTATCACTGCCCAAACCCTGACCCGTATCAGAATTAAAGTATTCAAAGAATCCGAATTTATCCACCAGATCAAGCGTCTCATGGGCCAGACATTTCGCCAGTTGTGGACGATTGTATTTTTCCAAACCCTTAGTGATCATCCAGTTTGTGTTGATCCAAACAGGTCCGCGCCAATAGCATTCCAGATCAAAATCAGCGCTGCTTCTAGCTTGGGTGCAGATACCCCAACCCTTTTCAGGCCAATAGTCTTGAGACTGCAGTCTGGAAATTATGGCTTCAGCTTTTTCAGCTGGGGGTATCCCGGCAAAGAGGGGTAGAAACTGGCTGATATTGTCGGTCTCAATCAGAGCATTTCCACTCAAGTCATAATCCAGATACCTCTGAGAATCCTTGTCCCATAGCTTGTTTTCAAAGCTTTCCAGACTTTGTTGGATTCTTTGGTTAATTTTGTCACTCGGCATATCCACAAGTTTAGCGATCCTGGACAAGGCCTTCATGGATTCCAGCTGAAGCACATTGAAGAGGACTGACTGGACTTGAAACAGATTTAGGTCCAGGATTTTTGACTGGTCCCAGTTCACACCGGCATAGGCTTGAACCAGATAAGAGTAGCGGGAGTATTCATCATCGCTGGGTCGCTGATTTGCCGGTATGTCCTTTTTATCCTTGCGCATGAATTCGGGCTTAAACTTCATTTCAAAATTATTGAGGGGAATATCCCAACAGGGAGAGTTGTCCATACCACTTTCCCAGGGATGACAAATAAAGGAAAGCCCACCCTGAGAGGGGTCACGTTCGTTATAGAGGAAATTTGTTTCTTTTAATAATGCAGGGTAGATCTCCGATAGGAAAGCTAGATCTGCAGGAGATTTGGCTGAATTCTCATAGACCCCCAGAGCTGCCTGTGCAAGGACGGGGGGTTGGGTAATGCCACTGGTTCGAATTGTGGCTGGGGCGTCTGTAATTTGTGTCCCCCAATATTCAGGACCGGGATGGTAATTGATAGCCTCTGGGTTAAAAACAATGTGCGGGATCATTCCTGTTTCCCACTGAGCCTGTACCATGGATTTGATTTCCGTTTGAGCCCGATTTGTATCGGAATGTGATAGACCAAGAGCAATAAATGCTGAATCCCAGTTCCATTGGTGAGGGTATAGTTTGGGGGAGGGTTTGGTGGAAGTCCCCAGGTCATTCAACTTCAGGATGCCCCGGGCCCGTAATGCCAACCCTTGCAAGTCTATGTTATTATACAATCAAGGCTCCTGAATTTAGGTAAACATTAAAGGTTGACATCTAAACAAATATAAATATCTTTAAACCGATTTAAATAACTTTAATAAAACTTTAAGACTTTTTGGAAATGAAACCTACCATTAAGATGATCGCGGACCAAGCCGGTGTTTCCACCGCTACCGTTTCGCTTGTCCTTAATAGTCGTCCCGGTGTAAACGCTGAGACACGTAAGCTGGTTCAGGAAACCATAAAAAAACTAGATTATCATCCAAAGCGGTCTGCCAGCCAATTGGCTCGTAAAACCACAGGGAATATCGGATTTATTATCTGGGAAGATCACTTCTCTGAGATAGAGATGTTCTACTCCCAATGTTTCCTGGGCATGGAGCTGGCTACCCGAGACAGTGATTATTATATCCTGTTAACAACCGTAAAGCTGGATTTTAATACATCAACTGATTTGCCGCGTTTCCTTAAATTTAATGATGTGGACGGCGTTGTGCTTGCCGGAAGAGTCCCTCATAATCTGGTTGCCTTGCTTGAAAAACGTAAAATTCCATTTGTTCTGCTTGATTATGACATACCCGGCAAAAATTATAACAAGGTACTGGTTGACAATTACAACGGTGTATACACTGCAATCCAAGAATTAGCAAAAGCAAAGCGGAAACATATTGCATACGTTGGTGGATCAGCAGACCACCCTTCAATTAGGGAACGCTATAGAGCATATGTAGCAGCAAATCGAGATTTGGGGTTGATATCTGAAGGACAGATTTCTGACCTCGTATTTCAATCGAATCAAGAAATTACCCGTGAATCAGGCATCGAAGGTATGAGACAATTATTGGCAAAGAAAATGCCCATCGATGCCGTCTTCTGTGCCAATGACACGCTGGCCATTGGTGTCATGGAAGAGTTGAGACGCCAGAAAATAGAGGTGCCAGGAGATATCGCAGTCATAGGATTCGATGATATCTATGCTGCTCGTTTTCACTCACCGCCTCTTTCGACTGTCCACGTGCCCAAAATGGATCTGGGTAAAGAAGCTTATAAACTCCTTATAGAAATAATAAACAATACAGCACAAAGACCACAGACCAGAACCATCGGTGTAGGGTGCGTGTGTAGAGATACTTCCTAATAAGATGAACCTGCTGAGTAATAATCCCTTCAAGATTGGCGTCAATTACTGGCCCGCTTCCACTGCGATAAAAATGTGGTCAGAATGGGATTCAGCAGAGGTCCTCCACGATTTCCATCAAATGAGCGATGCAGGTATAGACCTGGTCCGCTTTTTCCTGTTTACCCCCGATTTTGTAAAGCAGGGTCAGATTGATCCCCAACAATTAGAGCATTATAGGAGCGTTCTGACTCATCTTGAGGCGGCTGACCTGCAGGCCCTGCCAACGCTATTTGTAGGGCATATGTCTGGTCAAAATTATCGCGTGGATGGTTGGGATGATGACCATTTCTTCTCTGATCCTCAGGTGTTAGCAGAACAAAAAGCATTCATCAAAACCATTCTGGATCTTTCTGCTCATTCAAAACAGATCGCTGGGTGGTGCCTGTCAAATGAGATGCCCAATGACTTCCCAGGAAAAAATGCTGACGAAGTTACCAAGTGGTTTACGGAGATTATCAGGTTCATCAAGGAAAATGATTCCAGACCTGTCGTGATAGGTGATGGGGTGTGGTCGCCTGAGATAACTGGTATCGGCAGGGAAAATAATTTAGAGCCTTCTACCCATTACAAATTGAGGGAGCTAGCGCCTCTACAAGACATTCTAGGTGTCCATTTTTATCCACGTTATGACGACTATTGGCCACAGGCCTATACTTCGGGATTTAGAATTCTCATGGCCAAATCCTGGAAAAAGGAAATATTTCTGGAGGAGTTTGGACACTCCATCTCCATGGGTTCTGAGGAGAACCAGGCTCTGTATTACAAGGAGGTCATTTTTTCAGCATTGCAAGCAGGGGCAACAGCTGCCCTGAATTGGTGTTGGACCGATTTTGAGAAGTCAAATTTAAGACCCTATCTCCACAATACTTTTGAAAATCGATTTGGTCTACGTCGATCTGATGGAAGTTTTCGACCCGCATTGGATGAAATGCAGAAAATTTCACATCTTTCTCAGGAATTGTCTGCAGACAATTGGGAACTGGCTCCTCGCGACAGCTATTTGATCATTCCCTCCAACTTTTATTATCCATACCCCTTTGATTGGGATCGGGATACTGACGAAAAATACGATTTATATCTACATACTTACGGCGCACTGGCCAGTTCCGGTGCTTTGCCAACGTGTATACATGAACCTGGAGTTGAATACCGTTCCCAGGATCATGACATCCACTTCACGCATCACGCCTCCTTCGTGTTAACGCAAGCCACTTTGTGGCTACCTGCATTGAAACGGCTGAGTGCGCCATTTTGGGAGCAAATCCTGAAAAATGTAGATACTGGGGGAGTGCTTTACACAAGTTTCGCTAATGATCACTGGATGGTGGATCTGGATGAAATAATGGGTGTGGAATCAAATTTGCGTTTTGGTCTCCCTGATTTTTATCCTGATGAGACCATGACCATCTCCAGCCCCTGTTCATGGGGTCCTTTCGGAACCACATCAATAAACATCGATCTGGGTTTTTTAAAAAACATGCGCTCCCTGGCCTATCTACCTGCTGAAGTAAAATCTGCTGATGTGTTATTGCAAGACGACCAAGGCCGTCCTGTCTTGGTGAGAAAAGCCCGAGGATTGGGCTTTATTTATTTTTCACTCTTCCCTTTTGAGATGCTCATGATGCAATCCTGCCACGATGATCATCGGGATCTGATCACCATGATTTATGCTGCCATTCGAGAAGAGAATATGAGTGCAGGTTCCAGCTGTGTTAACTCAGCTGGCGAATTTATGCGCTTCACGCGCAACCATGAAACCAAAGAATTTTTGTTTAATCACGCCTGGGAGCCACGTGCTTTCGACGTGCGATTGAGGAATAAAACGAAAACCATCAAGAATTTTCGGGTTGAATTGCCCCCGAAGTCTTTTTGTCAAGTCGTAGATACTGAACAAGCTGTAGCCAGGGAAACGGAGGATGCACTTGTGGGGAGTATCACGGAAAACCACAATGGCAATTAATAGAAGGAGAAAGAAAATGGCTATGCGTAAAATCGCTACCACGTTACTCCTGGTCTTACTGAGTTTTGTCTTTGCAGAAGAAAATCTGTTAGTCAATCCTAGTATGGAAGACCAGACACCAGCTTTCTGGACGCCCCTTAACGGTACTTTTGGTACTGATGTTGGTGTGACAGATGCAGCAATGGCTTATGGAGGGATGCATTCATTCATGATTACCAAAGCCGCCGTTGGTGCCAATATGGTTGGATGGCAATCTGCCAACAATGCCAACCTGTATTGGAATAATGCTCAGGCAGGTACCTACAATGTTGGTGCCATGGTAAAATTGGCCGGTGTGAATACTAGCCCAGCCAATGATGATGCCAAAATTGGTGTCATGTTTGAATTCCTGGATGGATCAGGCAATGTGCTGGGCACAGAAAATGTCTGGGCTGACCAGACTGCTGCCGACGCAGATTGGGCTGAGCTCTCAGCTATCACTATTATCAGTGCCGAACCAGCAGAAGTAAATATCAAACTCATTATGGGTAAGGATGCTACTGGAACTGCTTATTTTGATAATGTGGGCTGTAACACCACTCCTGATTGGAGCATGGGTCCATTTAATGGCAATGCTGAAACCATCACGGGTTGGCTGAACTGGTATGCAGGTGACAATGGTTCCTATGGTACCGTTACCAATAATGATGCACATACAGGTTCCTATTCAGCAGAACTCTTTAAACCAGATACTACCAGTTCGACCTCTGAGATCGTTTATTACTCGATTCCAGTTCCTGCCGTAGCAGGCGATTGGTACAAAATCGGTGTCTGGGTAAAGACTGTTGGCGTGAATTTCGATGGTGCCTTTGAAGGTACCTTTATTCGCAAAGAACGTCTGGATGAACGTCTCGGCCTATGCTTTTTCTTCCATAACGATGCAGTTCTGGATGAAGGCTTCAACACCACAGGCGGAGACAAATATGTCTATGTCGATCAAGTGACCACAGATAATGACTGGACCTATTATACCGTCATGGAACGTGCTCCAGAAGATGCCACTGGTATCTCAGTAAGGGCTCGTTTTACCTCAAGTCCTACAGGACTCGCCTATTTTGATGATTTCTCAGTAGTACATATGAGTGAAGTTGGCGGTGAGGAACTGTTGAGTAATACTGGTATGGAAGATCAGCTACCAGCCTTCTGGTCACCACTGAACGGTACTTTTGGTACCGATGTTGGTGTAACAGATGCAGCAATGGCCTACGGCGGCATGCACTCATTCATGATCACCAAAGCGGCAGCTACTGCCAATATGGTGGGTTGGATGTCTGCTGATAATGCCAATCTATACTGGAACAATGCTCAGGCCGGTACCTATAATGTCGGTGCCATGGTCAAATTAGCCGGTGTGAATACTAGTCCCGCCAGTGATGATGCCAAAATTGGTGTTATGTTTGAATTCTTGGATGGATCAGGCAATGTGCTGGGCACAGAAAATGTCTGGGCTGACCAGACTGCTGCCGACGCAGATTGGGCTGAGCTTTCAGCCGTTACCATTGTCAGTGCAGAACCAGCAAGCGTTAACATTAAGCTCGTCATGGGTAAAGATGCCACGGGAACTGCTTATTTTGATAACGTATCCTGTAACACCACTCCTGATTGGAGCATGGGTCCATTTAATGGCAATGCTGAAACTATCACGGGTTGGCTGAACTGGTACGCCGGTGACAATGGTTCCTATGGTACCGTCACCAACAATGAAGCCCACAGCGGTAGCTATGCCCAGGAACTTTATAAACCAGATACAACCAGCTCAACCTCTGAGATCGTATATTATTCGATCCCTTATCCTGTTGAAGCTGGTGAATGGTATAAAGTTGGTGTTTGGGTTAAGACTGTAGGTGTGAATTTCGACGGTTCCTTTGAACCTACCTATACTCGAAGGGAACGTCTTGATGAACGTCTGGGCCTCTGCTATTTCTTCCATAACGATGTCGTTCTGGATGAAGGCTTTAACACTACAGGTGGCGATAAATACGTCTATGTTGATCAGACAACCGCCGATAGTGACTGGTCATTTTATGAAGTTGCCGAGCAGGCTCCAGAAGATGCTACAGGAATTTCTGTTAGGGCTCGTTTTACCTCAAGTCCTACAGGAACAGCCTATTTTGACGATTATACTGTCAAGCATTTGATTGAAGCTCCAGGTGGTGTTGCCATTGATCCAGATTTTGATGTGGCAATAAATCCAAGTGAGTACCGACTGAATCAGAATTATCCCAATCCTTTCAATCCAAGCACCACTATTGGATATAGTGTTCCTCAGGATGGGCTGATCAGTTTGGATATTTACAATGTTGTCGGTCAGAAGATCAAGACCCTCTACACTGGATATCAATCAGCTGGTAGTCACAGCCTCGTTTGGGATGCAACCAATGCATCTGGCGAAGCCGTGCCAACAGGCATTTACATCTACTCTTTGAACGGTGCAAACGCACACGTCACTCAAAAGATGGTTCTGATTAGATAGTTTTTCTCATCTAATCTGTACACTATGGCCGGGTTGTACGCCAAAACCCGGCCATAGATTGAGTAAAATATTACAATGAAATGAGGAGGTCATGTCCATGACGTCTGTAAAATGGTACAAGTTAACCCTATGTATGCTTACGCTATTGCCTCTAGCTGTGTTCGCAGGTATGACGGGTAAAATTACAGGTAAAGTGGTTGATGCCACCACGGCAGAACCCCTCATTGGCGTAAATATTATTGTGGAGGGCACAGGTATGGGTGCCGCCACAGATATTGATGGATATTATACAATCATCGGCATCACTCCGGGAACTTACAGCCTGAAGGCTGGATATATTTCCTATTCAACAACCCGAATCACCGATGTCAAAGTGATGGTTGACCTGACCACAGAGGTCATCATACAGCTCCAGGAAGAAGTCCTGGTGGGTGATGTTGTCACCGTGGTTGCCAAAGCGCCCACCGTGAGAAAGGATGTTACCTCTACATCCTATCGAGTCAGCGCTGAAGATATTGAAGCGCTTCAGGTCGAATCCCTGGGTGATCTCATCAACTTACAGGCTGGTGTAATAGAAGGCCATTTTAGAGGAGGCCGTGGAGGCGAGGTTGTCTATATCGTGGATGGGATTCCCATCAATGATGGATATTCTGGCGATGTGCCTCTGGATGTAGAAAATGATATGATACAGGCCATGGAAGTGATCAGCGGTACCTTTAATGCGGAATACGGACAAGCTATGTCTGGCATCGTTAATATCGTGACCAAGGAAGGCCAGGATTATTTTGCTGGCAAGCTTTCAACCTATATTGGTGATTATGCTTCCAGTCACGACGATGTCTTTCTTCACATCGATGAAGTAAATCCACTGGCTACCCATAATGTGCAGTTAAGTCTGAGCGGACCTCTGCCATCCTTTCTGGGAAGTGCCTCAAATTTTTCAGTTTTATTGCGACAATCTGCTGGAGAGGGTTATCTCTTTGGCGAACAACTATTTTTGCCTTCCGATTCCTCAAATTTTGACAATCCAGATAATCCTTATATCGAAGCAACAGGGAGTGGGGACGTGGTCGCTCTTAAGCCCCATGCCCGTGAAACGGTTCAAGGAAAATTAACCTTCAAGCTTTATAACAAGGGTAAGCTGAATGTATCTGGTTATTACCAATCAGAACAATATCGTGATTATGACCACTCTTTTAAATACAATCCTGAGGGGAATTACCAAAAAGTTAGTGGTGACTATCGGGGTTCTCTGCAATTTACACACCTATTCAGCTCAGAGTCATTTGTCACTCTGAATGCATCCAAGGGTTTTACTGAATTTGGTCAATATGTCTATGAAGACTGGCAGGATCCCCGCTATGCGCCCCTGTCAAATCTGACCAGTAATGGATCAAATGGGTTTTCCACTGGGGGTATGCGCATGTGGCAGCACCGTCGAAATACTGGTGATGTGATTGGCAAAATGGATTATACCAACCAAATATCATCCCAACAAAAAATTGGTCTTGGCGTCAGTCTGAAGCAAAGCAATCTCTGGCTCCATGAATATTGGATTTATTTTGATGATAGCAATCTTGTGAATAGACCGCCGGATTCATCTGCATATAACAATAGCTACCGGCATAAGCCCGTGGAATTTAACGCCTATTTCCAGGATAAACTTGAATTGGGTGAAATGATTCTGAACGCCGGTTTACGCTTTGACTACTTTGACCCAGATGGTGTGGTACCTGAAGATTTCCGGGACACGCGCCTGTCTGTTAAACGACCTGCAGAAGCCTCTTCCCAATTCAGTCCTAGATTGGGGATTGCCTATCCCATCACCGATAGGGGTGTTATCCATTTCAGCTATGGGCATTTTTTCCAGGTTCCAGCTTATGAGCATCTTTATATCAACCCGGATTTCGAAGTATCCTTAATCCAGATCGAAGGCGACCAGCCACCACGTGGTCGCTATAACTCCATGGGGAACGCCGAATTGCAACCCCAGAAAACAGTGAGCTATGAGATCGGATTAAAACAGGGACTGACAGAAGATCTGACCATCGATATTACCGGCTTTAACAAGGATATTCGCGATCTTATCGGCATGGAAGTTCGTGATGACATTTATGGCGGGCGCTATTTCCGATTTATCAACAGGGATCATGCCAATGTGAAGGGGCTTACCCTGGCTCTGGAACAAAGACAGTTGCCTGGTGGTTTTGGTTTTGGTGTTGATTATACCTATCAGGTTGCCACGGGGAATGCCTCGGACCCGACTGAAGAATGGGAAAGGCAGAGAGCAGATCCACCCATTGAATCAGAGAAAAAACGGGTGATTCTGGATTGGGATCAAACCCATTCCCTGAATTTAAGTGCCACGACAACCCAGGCTGGCTATCATATTAGTGTAATCAGCAAGATGGGAAGTGGATTGCCCTATACCAGATCTTCAGCCCGATACTCGAATCGGATTTATAATGGCGAACGTAAACCGCTAACCATGACCCTGGATTTTCATATCACCAAGGATGTCTTCATCTACGGTTTCAACCTCTCCCCATACTTAAAGATATATAATCTCCTGGACAGAAAGAATGTCCACGACGTCTATAGCTCCAGCGGCTCAGCCGAATTTGACTACGACATGAATTTTCAAACCTATCGGGGCATCAAGACTCAGGAAGAGTATTATACGCGGCCAGAATTTTATTCTGAACCCCGCAAAATACTATTTGGATTGTCTTTGAAATTTGGAGGTCCCTCATGAGTAACCTGACCAAGCGTTTCAGCATCCTCCTGATTTTGGGGTGTATTCTTTTACCAGGGCTCCATGAGCTCCAGGCCCAGACCCCTTTTGATCTGAGAGGTAATCGTCTCTATCGACGGATCGGAACCATGGATGGCAATCTGGTACTGACAAAATATAAGAACTATGGGGAAGTGACTGATTACCCCAATGAGCCCTCTGGCAATTGGCCCACATATGGTCGTCATTATTGTGATGGTGTGGCCCTCATTGTTGCAGCTGAAGTCCAAAATGGGTATGGTCAATTGGTTCATCCCATGGAAACCCAATACCGCGAATTCGTGGATAGTTCCCCAACGGGCATCCCCTGGGGCTTTGAACCGCGACCATTCTGGTTCAATGGTGATCAGCAGGAGAACTTTATTCCAGCCGTAAGCAATGAACCCATTTCCTGGCCAGATGGTTGGCCTGATAAACCCAGATCCTGGGATGGCTATTGGAATGGCTATTTCGGCAAGGGCATTTTCAATGCAGATCTGGAGACGGTCTTCGTTTTCGATGATGATGCTGACAAAGAATATAACCGTCAAGTTGAGGGGAGTACCAACTGGAACTACTGGTGCGATGACCTTGACTCTACACGCGGTGGTCTCGGGCTGGTAGTCAAAGCCAGAGGCTTTCAATGGAGTCATGTACTTGCCGAAGATTGTATTTTCTGGCTGTATACTATTAGTAATGAATCCACCCATGACTATGAAGAAACTTTCTATTCTCAGTACATCGACTGGGGTGTAGGGGGTGTTGAAGATGGTGCTGATGATATCGGCGAGTATGATGCTGAATTGGATATTGCCTTCGCTTATGACACCGATGGCTATGGGACTCCAGGTAATTGGTCACCCGTAGGTTATGCCGGCTATGCCTTTCTGGAGAGTCCAGGTATTGGTACAGATGGGATAGACAATGATGGAGATGGCATCACTGATGAATTGCGCTTCAGTGATGACCCAGGAGTCTGGATTGATACAGCGCCCTATGGCTTCGATGGAGCTGCCTGGGATGATTTTGTCGAGATGTTCCTAAGAGAGCCCACCGCTCACTGGTCAACCGATGAGGATTGTGACTGGGATGGCTACACTGATATGAATGGCAATAATGTCTGGGACTTCGACGAACCTCTGAATGACGACCTTGGAGCAGATGGCGTGGGTCCCTATGATGTTCATTACATCGCACCCGATGAAGGTGAAGGCGATGGCTTTCCCACCAATGGTGAACCGGATTATAACGAAACCGATCCCGACGAATCGGATCAGATAGGTCTAACCGGTTTTGATATCTTTGCAACACATGATTATGAGCTCACCAATGATGAACAGAATTGGGGGGTTTTTGCTAGAGCACTGGTTCCTGTGCATGAACTGCTGCAGCCCAATAATCTGGCTATGTTTTTCTCGTCTGGAACTTTTCCACTGAGGGAGGGCATGACTGAACGCTATTCCATGTCCTTGCTATTCGGCGAGGACCGGGATGATCTGTTAAAGAACAAGCGCACGGTCCAGCAGATTTATAATGCGGATTACCGCTTTTCAAAACCTCCTCTGAAACCCACGCTTACCATATATCCAGGGGATGGAGAAGTGACTCTGGCCTGGGATGATATCTCAGAACAATCTTTTGATCCCTTTTTACAGGAATATGATTTCGAAGGTTATCTGATCTATAAATCTACGGAGGCTCAATTTCTGGAGAATAAGATTATTACCGATTCATATGGAAATTTGACCTTTCGCCAACCCGTTGTTCAGTACGATCTTGATGACGAGTGGTTTGGTCCCCACCCCATTGATATCTATGGAGTGAAATTTAACATGGGGGAAAATACTGGTCTCAGACATACCTGGATAGATACGGATGTTTACAATGGGCAGACCTATTATTATGCTGTCGTGGCATACGATTATGGCCTGGTTGACTACAATAATGGTCCTCCTGAAGGCTTTTCCCCAAGCTTATGCTCATCTATCATCAAGACGGATGCTTTTGGTAGAGTGACCTTTCAGGATGTGAATTGTGGTGTTGCAGTACCACGGCCCTATGCGGCAGGCTACACACCACCTCAACTGGATGCAGGAATACAACACGAAGGTCCTGCCACAGGCCATATAGCTGTGGATATCATTGCAGGTTTTCAGGTTCCCAGTGGCAGTGTTACTTATGAGCTTGAGTTTCATGATTCTACCTTGTTCCACACTGAAATATTCCCAGAATATACCCTGAGGGACGTGGTTCAGGATACGCTGGTTATCGATACCACACGTCTGGTTGCACGGGGACAGGAAAGCCCTCTCTTCAATGGGAGCCTGATTACCTTCGAAAATGACACTAGTCTTGTCTATGATCTGGTGAACAGCGGTTGGATCGAGGGAGAATCGGATTACACCACACGAATTCGACTAAACCCTGATTGGGAAGTTGTGGCAGGGCGTCGCTTGAATCTCAATATGCCCGCCGATTTTGAGATCGAATTTCTGGATTCCAGTACAGTTCAAACTGAGAATGCCTTTGGCCTGAGTTCACGCATGGTGAATGTGAGCATCACAAACACCACAGATTCCTCAGCTGCATCCTTTGCCCTTTGGGATCACAACGGCAACCAGGCCTACAATCATGGAGATGATCTGGTCATCCTGGTTCCTGATCCAGACTTCATCTTTAATAGACATACCTCATGGGTCATTCGCTTTGAATCCAAATTCTCTGTGGATACGGTCTGGGTAGGAGGAGTGCCTGGACTGGATACGACGGTAATTACCACCGATCCGCCCATGGCAGGTGACAAATTCCTGTTAAGTACCAGGAAATCTTTCAGGGATGGCGAAAAATACCGTTTCACCATCAATGGTCCAGATTCAAGTAACACGCTGGCTAAAAGTGAGTTGAGCGACATACATGTGGTCCCCGATCCTTATGTTGTTGCAGCCTCATGGGAACCTCAAAATTACTTCAGGTTTGGACGTGGTGAACGACGGATTCAATTTTTTAATCTACCCAGTAGATGCACCATTCGAATCTATACTCTGAATGGCAATTTGGTGGATGTTCTGGAACATGACGCGTCTGCTGACAATGGCATGGAAGCCTGGGATCTGCTTACCAGCGAAGGGAGCGAGATCTCTTTTGGTACCTATTTCTATCATGTCGATGCACCAGATGTCGGAACGCATGTTGGACGTTTTAGCGTCATCAAGTAAGGGAAGCAGCTAACATTATGAGACCAGCACCCCTATTGTTGATAGTTATCTACCTGCTGATTGCTTGTGGGCAAGACTCTCAGCAGTCGGTCTCTCAAGTCAATGGCCGCAGCATTGGTGTTGACGAATTTATCTTCGCTTATGAAACCAGTCCTCGCTCTGTGATAGCCGGTCCCAAGGCATCTGCTTATGGAAAAGTCCTGGATCGGATTACTGAGCGCGTCCTTTTGGCGCAGGAAGCGGAAAGGAGAGGCCTGGAGAATGACCCCACCACACGGCGGGAGCTTAAACAGCTAGAGGATTCAGCCATTCGGCGAGAATTGTTCAGACAGCAGATACGCAGCAAGGTTGTGGTATCAGAGACGGATTGTCGGGATGCTTTTATGAAAGCCCAACAAACCCTCTGGGTTCAGCACGCAATTCTTGACCAGGAACCACCCACCGAAACGGAAAGCTGGAATCCAGAATGGGAACAAGTCTCCATCAATGGCGCAGTCAAGTCCATGAAAACATCAGAATATGGCTTGGTAAATCTGGTCTCCTGGAATGACCTTGATCAGAATCTGGAAGATATTTTGTTTTCACTTGAAGTAGGTGACCTTACAGCTCCTCTCATTAAGAACCAGGCTTACCACATCTTCAGACTGGTGAACATTGAAAGCAATCAGATACTCTCTGAAAATGAGTTTTACCTGCAGCAGGAGCACTATCGCAGCGCTATTAGCAAACGTCGTGAGCATGCGCTGGCATTTCAATTCGTTCAGGATGTGATGCAGACAGAACAATTGATCATTCGTCGGCAGACAATGGATCAACTAAGCCACTTTCTCTGGCAGCAGGTGGAAGCAGAAAAGATCAAAGTGGAATCTCCCGGTGAGCTGAATCCAGAGCCCAATACTCTGGAAGCCATGAGCGGGGATGAATTGGCAACATATGCATCTGGAAGGTTGACTGTTGAGGACTTCAGATTTTATTACAGAATGAACCCCTATGAACTCAGTGATAAATCACTGAATGACCTGCAGAATTCACTGGTCAATGCCATTGGCATATATGTGAGGGATATTGTCTTTGCTGAGAAGGGGAGAGCTGAAGATTTAGCCAGGCTTCCCAGCGTACAGGAAGATTTCAGCTACTGGAGAGAACGTCTGCTGGCTGGAAAACTGGAGAATAGCATCAAAGAAAATCTGGTGAATACTACAGGAACAGAGCCTGAGGATGCTGCACAAGCCGCTAGTCTGGAATTCGAGCAGCTATGCGAAAGCTTGACAAAAAATGCCAAAATCAAGATTAATGAAAAAGTATTGATGTCCATTCAGACCAGTGATGAAGGTCTGGGTCGTAAAATAGATTTTTTTGCGGGCTACTTAAATTGAGAATCGGAGCACGGATATGATAAGAAAGAATCTAATAGCATATGCAATAGTGATCTTCCTTGGTGGAGGATTGCTGGTAAATGCGGTTTCTGCTGGTGACCGATTAACAAATCGGGGAACGACTGCTGCTTCATTTCTGGAAGTGGGTATCGGTGCCCGAAGCATGGGTATGGGTGGTGCCTATGTGGCAGTCGCCCAGGACGCCATCGCCATGTATTGGAATCCTGCCGGACTCAGCCGTATCCAACAGGCCAGTGGTGTTTTTGAACAGGTCGATTGGGTTACTGATGTGAGCTTTAATTTTTTGGCAGCGACCATCCCACTTGGTAATAATGTTGGGTCCATGGGAGTATTTATCAATTCCATGAGCATGCCCAATCAACCCGTCCGGACGGTACAATATCCTGATGGTAATGGTGAGGAGTATTCAGCTTCGAGCCTGGTTGCAGGTCTGTCCTATGGACGCAATTTGACGGATCGCTTTTCCATGGGAATCAATGCCAAATACATCTCAGAACGAATCTGGCATGAGCAGGCCAGTAGTTTTGCCTTTGATATCGGAACCCTTTACGACACCGGGATTGAAGGATTACGCATCGGCGCCTGCATTTCGAATTTTGGACCGGGGTTAAAGTTGGCCGGGAGTGATCTGCTGATCTATTACGATGTAGATCCGCAACATCTGGGAAATAATGACAAGATCATGGCAGAATACAAGATGGATGAGTGGCCACTGCCCTTGAACATGCAGTTTGGTCTTTCGTATACGCAGAATATCAGTTCTGGTGTTGCCCTGCTTGTAGCTCTGGATGCTCTCCACCCCATCAATGCAACCGAGAGCGTCAACCTGGGGACAGAGTTGACCATGTTTAACATGTTGTATTTGCGTGCTGGTTACAATGCCTTGTTCCTTGAAGATTCTGAAGCAGGTTTGACCATGGGAGCCGGTCTGAATTATCGATTGTTTGGTGCTTCCAATATTCGGATTGACTATGCCTATGCAGATCTGGGTCGTTTGGGTGATATTTCACGTTTCACACTGGGCTTGATGTTCTAATTCAATGAAATATTCATCCCATCGTTTCGCATCAATAAATTGTATAACATCGATATTCTATCCCAGATTATTGATCCCAATGATGTTTGTGCTTTTTCTGCTCAACTGCTCAAAAGATGATAGCGTAAAAAAGGTGAATCCAGATGGCACTACCACCTTGACCTATTGGTGCTCATCCAATCCCCATGAGATGGAATTGGCCAGGATCCTGGTTGATGACTGGAATGCTGAGAACCATACAGTCAAAGTGCATCTCCAACCCATTCCTGCCAGCCAATCCTCAGAAGAGGTACTCCTGGCAGCCATTGCAGGCGGAACCACACCAGATCTATGTTCCAACATGTGGCCTGGTGCCATGGATGAGTTTATCAATGCCGGCGGTCTGGTTCGTCTCGATCAATTCGATGATTTTTTTGAGTTCAACCTGGCACGTGTACCTGGAGAACTCATGAAAACCTTTGCAGCCAGTGATGATCATTATTACCAGTTGCCTTGGAAAACCAATCCCATCATGATCATGTACAATAAAACCATGTTCCGGGATGCAGGTATTGACACCTTGCCACGAACTTACTCCGAATTGCTCGAAGCAGGAGAAAAGCTGACTTTGGATAAGGATGGCGATGGTCAAATGGATCAGTGGATGGGCTACCGCAATATCAAGCCGATCTGGTGGCAGCGTTTCTTTGATTACTATGCCTTTTATGTAGCTGCCTCAGGAGGACTATCTCTCTTTGATGGTGATAGTTTGATATTCGAGAATGCAGCATCGGTAGAAGTGTTTGATCTCTTTCGGAAGATTTACAAAAGAGGCTATTTCCCCATTACAGACATGCTGGGGGATAAGTTTATTGGCGAACAAATAGCAACCTCAATCACGGGACCCTATTCCATACCTCATGTGGAAAAATTTAAGCATAAAGGATTCGAATACGATTTTTTCCCCATACCGATCCCTGATGACTATGTGGGACCGGTCTATACCTATGGGGATCATAAAAACATCTCCATTTTCAGCACCACCGACTATCCTGCAGAATCCTGGGAATTTGCCAAGTTCCTCATCTCAGAAAAGGCAGACAGCCTGTTGTTGGTGCTAACCAGTCAAATTCCCATCCGGAAAAACCTCACCAGTGATCCCCGCTATGCAGACTATTTCTCTATGAATCCCGGAATGATCAAATTCGCCGATCAGGCTGTATTCACCAGGGGAGTTGATGGCGCGTCTGAACTAAAAGAAATCTTTGATGCGATCTCACAGGAATTTGAAGCCTGTGCTGTTTTTGATGCCCGAACACCTGAGGAGTCCATCCACCTCGCAGCAGAACGATCTCAGGTAATCATCGACTGGAATCGAGCAAAATGAAGAAACTCCTAAACAGAATGAAAGGGGAGAGCTTCACGGGTCATGTGATGTCTTTGCCCTATGTCTTGTACTTCTCTGTATTTATCGCTTTCCCGATAGGATTTTCCTTTCTGCTCATGTTTCACAAATGGAATATTATCACACCTATGGAATGGGTTGGGTTGAGGAATTTCGCTCGGTTGGCCAATGATGCTCAGTTCTTCAAGGCAATTTGGAATACCCTCACCTTCCTGGTCATACATATACCCTTGCAGATCGTCGTGGCCTTACTACTGGCAATTGCCTTGAATCAGAAAATTCGCTTTCGGGGCTTTTTCAGATCCCTGTATTTCATGCCAGTCATCGTGTCTGGTGTGGTCATCACCATTCTATGGCGTCAACTCTATGGATTTGAAACCGGTCTACTGAACATGCTGCTCCTAAAAATTGGGCTGGATAAAATTCCCTGGATAAATGATCCCAATTGGGCCATGCCATCTATCGCAATTATGGCTACCTGGAAGAATGTAGGGCTTTATGTCATTCTGTTTCTGGTGGGTTTGCAAAACATCCCCAGATTTTTATACGAAGCTGCAGATATCGATGGTGCAGGCCCCCTTCAACAATTTTTTTATATCACCATTCCTTCTTTGAATAATACCGTGGTGCTGGTGATGACACTTTCAACAATTGGCGGATTCTCCCTTTTCATTGAACCTTTTGTCATGACCGGTGGGGGACCGATGAATAGTACGCTTTCAGCCATGTTATACATTTATAATCAAGCCTTCTATTTTGGGCATATGGGCTATTCGGCAACGCTGGGGATATTCTTTGCGGGCATAGTGCTTATGGTCATTCTCATTCAGAAAAAATTTGTGGAGCAGGATTAAATGCGCGGCATGAAAAACTTACCTGTTTATTTGGCCCTTACCGTTGGGGGGATCATTTTCGCATATCCATTTATCTGGATGCTTTTCTCCACCTTCAAACCTGAGATGGAACTGACAGGTATCGGTCTCTGGTCACCTAACATGAGTCTGGACAATTATAGAACGGTTCTCACAAAAATTCCAATTGCACGGGCACTGATGAACAGCATGTTCGTCTCCCTGTGTGTCACGACTTGTGTCCTGTTTTTTGGTTCTATTGTAGGCTATGCCTTGGCCAGACTCAAGTTTTTAGGCAATGAATTGATATTTGCAGTCATTTTGTTTACCATGGTGATCCCTTTTCAGATAACCTTGATCCCCATGTATATCCTCATGGTAAAATTTGGATGGGTTGACACCTATTTAAGCCTCATCGTTCCAGGGATGATTAATTCATTCGGAATCTTGCTGTTCAGGCAGTTTTTCCGCGATATACCTCAGGATTTGATTGATGCGGCTCGAATTGATGGTTGTAATGAGTTTCAAATACTCTTTCGCATTATCTGGCCCTTGTCCAAACCCGTGCTCATCACTGTTGGGATTCTGTCATTTATGGGATCCTGGAATGATGTCCTCTGGCCGTTATTGGTTATCAGGCTTGAAACAATCATGACCATGCCTCAACTGGTAACTTTATTTGCTATTGGCGGGCAAGCTTCCAACCAAATGGGTGTCCAGTTAGCCGCCACAACGCTTTTGGCAGCGCCCATCATCATTATTTATTCATTCTTCCAGAAATATTTCATAGAAAGTATGGCGACATCGGGATTGAAGAATTAGTTAGAAGTTAGAAGTTAGAAGTTAGAAGTTAGAAGTTAAAAGTTAAAAGTTAAAAGTTAAAAGTTAAAAGTTGGAAGTGGGAAGTGGGAAGTAGGAAGTAGTAGAGAATTGATAATTCAATAGACGATTATTTTGTAATAAGGAAAAAATATACTCAATGAAATTAACAAGGTATTCACGGGATCCTGTACTCAAGACTGTTCCTGAACATAAATGGGAAAGAGCTGCTGTCTTCAATGCAGGAGCCGTTTATGATAATGGAAAATATCACATGATATATCGTGGAACTGATATTGGCGGTCATGAAAAATTTGGAGAGTATATAAATAATCTCGGTTACGCCTGGAGCGAGAATATTGTCGATTGGCAAAGACTTCCTGACCCAGTATTGAAAAACGATGTACCCCAGGAATTGAGAGGTCCCGAGGATCCACGGATTGTCAAGCTGGATGGTCGCTTTTATATGACCTACACGGGTTTTGGCGGTCGTTTCCTTGGAGATTATCGAATTTGTTTGGCCATAAGTGATGACTTTAAAACCTGGGATCGCCAGGGTGTATTGTTAGACGAAGAGAATAAGAACTCAGCTTTCTTCCCTGAAAAATTTGGTGACAAATATCTCCTCCTCCATAGACGTGGGGTTGACATCTGGATAGCAGAAACTGAAGACTTTAAAACATTTACAAATCATACATCCATCATGGCGCCGATTCCTGGGACCTGGGAATCCAGAAAAATTGGTATCGCCGGACCACCGGTATTGCATCCCCAGGGCTGGTTACTCATATATCACGCTGTGGATGAAATATTTCAATACCGACTGGGTGCTGTGCTATTGGACCGTGATAATCCAAGGAAAGTGTTGGCTCGTTTTAATCAACCACTGATTGAATCTGAAGAGGAGTGGGAGAGACAGGGTCCCGTTCCCAATGTCATCTTCAGTTGCGCAACCATGGAGATGGAAGACAGATATGATATCATTTATGCTGGTGCAGATAGCCTGATTGGAGCGGCATATATAAAAAAAAGTGATGTGGTTTTTGAAAAGGAATTTTGGTTGGTATGATTGAACAGCAAAATCTTTAGGAGGGTATATAGGTGGCTGAGATTAGCAGTATAATAAGGAACGTGTCATACTTCGACAGGCTCCAGTCTACGCCTCGCGGCTACGACCTGGCAGGCAGCAAGACACTATTTAATTGGCCTGTCTCCCTGAGGCGTCACACTGAGCTCGTCGAAGTGCTCTCGAAGGGACACAATACAAGCAATCTATGGAAATCAATATCACAAATATCATTTGCTTGTATGGTAATCTTTGCCAGTATTAGCTTCTTAGTAAATTGTAGTCCACAGGAAGCAAAATTATTACCTGTAAACATTAATCATGGGCTTTACCTGGTTGATAGTACAGAAGTAGACAGTGTTATGCTAAAGTGGATTGCGATCTACGCAGATGCTCCCAGTTACGCTCATATTGATGCTTCTGGAGAAGGAGTTACCTGTGTGGACGATGTGGGTCGCTTTCTGGAGGTCCTGGAGTTTGAGATCAATCAGCATCAGCGTAAAGATCTCCTACCAGTGGCTGAAGGTATGGTTGAATATTTATTATACCTGAGCCGGGAAGATGGTTTATGGTACAATTTTATCTTTGAAGATGGTTCCATTAATCGGGAATATCGAACAAGTGTCGCATCTTTTCAATGGTGGGCTGTACGAGGCTTGAGAGGCTTAGGTGCTGGGTATCGAATCTTTGCACCCCTATCTGAGTACAATCAATTTTCAGAAAGAATTGAAAACAGATTTTCTGCATCTCAACCGCAGCTTGATTCACTATTTTCCAGTTATCCACAAATGATTGTCGCTGATGATGGTTCAGAACGACCGGGTTGGAATCTGAGTGGTGCGCCTGACCAATCATCAGAATTAATAATTGCTCTGGCCGGTGTACATGGTCTGGGTCCTTTCAACTACAAAAAAGAAATACAGTATTTGAGTGAGGCCCTGTTAGGGTGGCAGTACCTGGGCGAGAATGAAGAATATCGGGGCATGTATTACTGTTGGCAGAATACCTGGCACGGCTGGGGGAATAATCAGGCTTTGGCACTCCTGCAAGCTTATCTGATTCTCGGGGAGGAAAGCTATCTAAAGAGTGTGAAAATATGGGCTGATCATTTTGTCCCCACACTCATAGAGAAAGATTTCCCGGCTGAAATTACCCTGGACTCATCGGGTACCTGGCAAATCAAGAATTTTTCCCAAATTGCCTATGGCATTGGCTCAACGTATCGGGGCATGAAGGTATTGTCAGCAATCACAGCTTCCCCAGAATATGCAAAAAGCGCTGAGAAAGTATTTGCCTGGTTTGCCGGACAAAATATCGTCAATACTCAGATGTATGATCCAGAAACAGGTAGATGTTTTGATGGCATCAATTCCATGGATGCTGTGAATCACAATTCAGGTGCTGAGTCAACGATTGAATGTCTCCTGGCAATACAAAGCCGCGGGGGTTGGTAATATCTCAATGGAATTTCCTTTTGATAAAATCCTCTTTTCACCTGGGGATGTTGATATCAACCAGCTGCCCATTGGCAAAGCCACTGGACTGGAAACATATGTGTTGGGAGCTTTCAATCCCGGATTCTGTCGATTACCAGGTGGAAATACCATGATGATGGTGAGGGTGGCTGAAGCCTTGACCCAGCCTCGCTCCGGCCATGAACTCCAGGTATTGAGATATGATCCTGCTATAGATTCATTCACATATGATATTTATGATACTGATCGTATCGATTTTTCTGATCCGCGCAAATACAAATTCAAAGGGACAGAGGATGTATATGCACTGACGTCGCTCTCCTGGTTGTTACCAGTTGAGTTGGATCAGGACGGAAAAAATATTGTGAAGATTCACTATGATAAGACGATCCTCCCCCAAAACGAGTCTCAGGAATACGGGGTGGAAGATGCCCGTATCACCACGATCGACGAAAAATACTATATGACGGCATGTGCAGTATCTTCAGGCCGCCACTCTACGGTTCTATACACATCCAATGATGGATTGAACTATAGCTACCAGGGTCTCATACTGGATCATCAAAACAAGGATATGGTGTTTTTCCCTGAGAAAATAAATGGGCTGTTCCATGCTCTCACCAGACCCCAGGGCGAATTGTATTTTATGGATCATCATCCAGAGAATTTGTCAGGTCCCGGGATCAATATTGCCACTTCTCCCGATACACTCCACTGGAGACCAGTTGCCCCAGTGCTTCTGAAACCAAGAAAGGACTCAGTACTGTCTCGTAAGGTGGGAGGGGGATCCACACCCATACGCACCCCTGAGGGTTGGTTGATCCTTTTCCATGCAGTCTCAGATGAGGGACAGGTTGGTATCTACAGAACGATTTGGATGGTCCTTGATCTTGAAGACCCTTTAAAAATCATCCATGAAGAATTTTCTGTGCCACTCATGGAGGCAAATCCAGATTTGACAAAACATCTTCAAGATTCCATTTACCTCCCGGATGTAGTATTTACTACTGGAGTCGTTGAGGCTGATGAAATTTACATTGTGGCCTCTGGTGAGTTGGATCTATGCTGTAGAATTACACACATCCCTATCTCCACATTTTCATTAAATTAAATCGATATGTTACTATCAGAATCATACGGAGTGAAGATGCCATCCAAAGTTAGAAATGTTCTCATCATCATTTTGTCAACCGTAGGTGTTTTTGGCCAGCAGATCAATATTCCCCGGGTCGAGTTAATGCCCAACTTTCCGCAGCCCTACGAAATGCGAGATTGGAAAGCTGTGGCACAGGGCTATGATTCACTGGTCTTCGATCAGAACGCCATAGGGACATATCTACCGCTTACCTGGATCCAGTCCAGTACTGTCAACTATCCAGACAACGAGAGTTTTGGTCTTCATACAGTGGTGGGGACGCCCCACACTACCAATGCTGAGGGGATAAATTGTATTCCCGCCCTGGTGGGAGCCAGTCTGGTTGGTATTGATAAATCCAATCAAAACGGCTTTGACTATGTCTTAGGTAGCCAGGAATGGTTTAATAATCGTCCCAGTGAAAATGTTTATTTGAATGGGTATACTGCATCCAGTGGCAGCGACTGGTGGTATGAAACCATGCCCAATATATTTTTCTATCAACTCAAATCCTTGTATGAGGATTATGGGGTTTCAGACCAGCAGTTTGAGACCGTCGCTCAGCGCTGGTTGGAAGCTGTGGGACATATGGGTGGGAGCATTTACCCCTGGCGCTATGGCAACTTTCAGCATCGAGCCTGGTCATTGTCTACCATGACACCTCTGGACGGTGGTGTTGTTGAACCTGAAGCTGCAGGCGCTATTGGTTGGCTATTATATATGGCCTATTCTCAGTTGGGAACAGATAGTTTGAGAATGGGGGCAGAATGGGCTCTGGAGTTCCTCAATACACGCAATAGCAATCCGTCCTATGAGATTCAGATGCCTTATGGTGCAGTCATTGCCGCTCGCATGAATGCAGAATTAGGGACGAGTTATGATGTAGAAAAAATGCTTAACTGGTGTTTTGATATCACCTATTTACGTGATTGGGGTGCCACACTGGGCACCTGGGGTGGCTATGATTGTGACGGATTAATCGGCGAAGCCCGCTATGACGGATACGCCTTTGCTATGAATGGATTCCAACATGCTTCTGCTTTGGCACCTCTGGTCCGGTATGATGACCGTTTTGCCAGAGCCATGGGAAAGTGGATTCTGAACCTAGCTAATGCATCAAGACTCTTTTACCCGAATTACCTCCCTGCGGCAAATCAGGATAGCGAAGACTGGTCCTATGAATTTGACCCAAACTCCTATATCGCCCATGAATCCATGCGAGAGAATTGGATGGGGACGAGTCCTTACGCCACAGGTGATGCCATCAGCGGGGGCTGGGGAGCTACCAATCTGGCTTTATATGGATCTTCTCACGTGGGTTATCTGGGAGCGCTAGTTGATACGACAAACATCCCTGGAATTCTTCAGATTGATCTCCTGGC